>JAKLIE010000535.1 GCA_022709775.1 Pseudomonadota bacterium | reverse complement strand
GCTCGCGCTCCTGCTCCGACAGCCACGCGACGATCGCGGCGTGCGAGTCGTCGCCGTCGGCCGACTGCGCGGCGCCCGGCCGCACGAGGTGCCGGTCGACGTCCGCGCTTGCGACGTGCAGCGCCTTGCCGAAGCCGCCGAGCGCCCCGGCAAGCCGTCGCGCGAATGCGGCGAGCGGCACGCCCGGCCCGGCCGGAACGAGCGCGATCGTGATCGGCGCCGTGCCGCCCCGCGCGGGACGCTGCGACGAGCGCCGCAGCCGCACCGCGGCGGCGCGCGCGAGCTGCATCATCGCCAGCGGGCGCCGGTCGAGCAGCTCGTCGAACGCGGCTTTCGGCAGCCTGGCGAGGTCGCTGTCGCGCACCGCGACGATCGTCGCCGCACGCGGCTCGCCGGTGAGGAGCGCGAGCTCGCCGATCGCCGAGCCGCGCCCGGACTCCTCGAGCACGCGCGTGCCGGCGTCGGGATCGTCGACGATCGCGCGCACGCGACCGTTCACGACGACGTAGACGTCGTCGTCGCCGTCGCCCTGCCGGAACAGCGTCTGGCCCCCGGCGAGCGACACCCATTCGAGCTTCGACTCGATGTCGGCGAGGGCGGCGTCGTCGAGCGGGCCGAAGACCCCGGTCAACGCTTCGGCGAGTTGCGCGTGGCGCGCGGGGTCCGGCGGCGTGTTCGGCATCGGGGCGATGATGGATCGCCGCGCGCCGCCGCGCAAGGCGCGCGGTCTCACTTTCCGAGCATGTAGAGCTGCCAGAGATCCTTGTGGCTCATGTGCAGCATCGGCTTGAGAGCGAGCACGCCGGTCCTGCCGATGCTCTTCTCGAGGTACGCCATCTCGGTGAACTTGTCCCGCGTCGCCTCGTCCACCGGCACGTCGAACCCGTTCTCGCGCATCATCAGCACGCCCTTCGCGCGCAGCGCGAGCTCGGTGTGCAGGCGCAGATAGCAGAGCAGGTCGGCGACGACGGGACCGTGGAAGCGGTGCTTCAGCGTGTCGATGTACCGTCCGGCCGGCGAGTCGGCGAAACGGCCCGAGTTGATCGACTCGAGCATCGCGGTGTCGGCGTCGAAGCCGCGGCCGAGCCAGTCGCCGACCGACCGCTCGCTCCGCTCGAACACGAGGTACATCGTGAGCGGCAGCACGACGAGCACCGCGAGCGTCGCGACGAGCGGAGCCCCGGCCAGATGGTTGTAGGCCGAGTGGAGCGCGATCGCGAGCAGGAGGCCCGGCACGAACGCCGACGCCGCCGCCCGGCCCGCGCGCTCGAGCATCGCCAGGCTCATCATCGCGAACGTCGCGGTGACGCCCCCGTGCATGACGGCGGTGCCGAAGCCGCGGACGATCCACGTGGGAAGCCCGGCGTCGGGAACGAGGCGCTGGTACTGCAGGTTCTCGACGATCGCGAACCCCGCCCCCACCGCGAAGCCGAGGATCGCGGCGTCGACGAGGAACCCGATGCGGTTGGCGCGCAGCAGCGCGACGATGACGAGTCCCTTCGCGACCTCCTCGACCGCGGGCGCGACGTAGCGGGAGTAGCTCGCGAGGTCGAGCGCGAGCCGGCCGAGGAGCCAGCCGTTCGCGAAATAGCACGCGATCGCCGCCACGACGCCGAACGCGACGACGAGCACGACGGTGCGCATCGCCACGAGCTTGTAGCTGTCGAGGAAGACGAGCGCGGCGAGGAACCCGAGCACCGGCGAGAGGCCGGTGAGCACGTGCAGCGCGAACCCGGACGACATGATCGTGCCGCTACATGATCTTGAGCGAGATCATCCACTCGTCGCCGGCGTGCCTGCCGCCGTTGAAGCCGACCGCGTAGCCGGCCGAGAGCGTCATGTCGTACCAGTG
>JAKLIE010000534.1 GCA_022709775.1 Pseudomonadota bacterium | reverse complement strand
GCCGTCGTGCGCGCGCGGCGCATCCGGTGTGCCGACCACCTTGGCGCCCGCGCTCAACGACGACGAGGCCGACGCCTGCTTGCGGAATCCGGTGTCGCCCAGCCGCTCGCGCAGCGACATCGACGGCAGGCGCCGCTTCGGCCGCGGAATGCGTCCCTGCCGGATGTCGCGTCGCCACACGAGGATGCCGACGAACACGACCAGCGCCGCAAGGACGAAGAAGTACTCGATCGTGGTCATGAACGTTCGTGAAAGTCCGTGTCGCCCGTCGCGGCGGTCGGGTGCCGGGGTGGCAGGGCGGACGCCCTACGCCGACGACCCGCCGCGGTCGTCGTCGCGTCCCGGGTCGCCGCGCCCCTCGTGCCGCGTGCCCGCGAGCCGTGCGAGGTACTCGGGCGTCACGTCGCCGGTGACGTACCGGCCGTCGAAGCACGACGCCTCGAACTCCGTAAGGCGCGGATTCGTCGCGCGCACCGCGGACTTGAGCGCGTCGAGGTCCTGGTAGATGAGCAGGTCGGCGCCGATCTCGCGCGAGATCTCGTCGTGGGTCCGGCCGTGGGCGACCAGCTCGTTCTGCGTCGGCATGTCGATGCCGTAGACGTTCGGATAGCGGACCGGGGGGCTCGCCGAAGCGAAGTAGACCTTGCGCGCTCCGGCGTCGCGCGCCATCTGGACGATCTCGCGCGACGTCGTGCCCCGCACGATCGAGTCGTCGACCAGTAGCACGACCTTGCCTTCGAACTCCATGCCGATCGGATTGAGCTTCTGGCGCACGCTCTTCTTGCGCATCGCCTGGCCCGGCATGATGAACGTCCGCCCGACGTAGCGGCTCTTGACGAAGCCCTCGCGGTAGGTGAGCGCGAGGTCGTTGGCGAGCTGCATCGCGGACGGACGGCTCGAGTCGGGGATCGGGATCACGACGTCGATGTCGCGCGTCTCGGTCATCGCGCGGATGCGCCGCGCGAGCTCCGCGCCCATGTGGATGCGCGATTCGTACACGCTGGTTCCATCGATCACGCTGTCGGGCCGGGCGAGGTAGACGTATTCGAAGATGCACGGCACGAGCCGCGACGACTCCGCGCACTGGCGCGCGTGCATCGTCCCGGCGAAGTCCACGTAGATCGCCTCGCCCGGGTCGACGTCGCGCAGCACCCGGAAGCCGCAGGCCTCGAGCGCCACCGACTCGGACGCGACCATGTACTCGGGGCCGCCCGGGGTGTCGGCCACGCCGATCACGAGCGGGCGGATGCCGAAGGGGTCGCGGAACGCGAGCATGCCGTACCCCGCGATCATCGCGACGATCGCGTACGCGCCGCGGCAGCGACGATGCACGCCGGCGACGGCACGGAAGATCGCTTCCGGATCGAGGCGGTGGTGCTGGGCGGCACGCTCGAGCTCGAGCGCGAGCACGTTCAGCAGAACCTCGCTGTCGCTGTTCGTGTTGACGTGCCGGAAGTCGAGCTGGAAGAGCTCGCGCTTCAGCGCCTCGCTGTTGGTCAGGTTGCCGTTGTGGCCGAGCGTGATGCCGAACGGCGCGTTGACGTAGAACGGCTGGCTCTCGAGGTCCGAGTACGCGCTCCCGGCCGTCGGGTAGCGGCAGTGGCCGATGCCCGCAGTGCCGGTCAGGTCGCGCATGTTGCGCGTCCTGAACACGTCGCGGACGTAGCCGGGGCCCTTGTGCATGTGGAACACGTTGCCCGCGCTCGTCACGATCCCGGCCGCGTCCTGCCCCCGGTGCTGCAGGAGCATGAGCCCGTCGTAGAGGAGCTGGTTGACCGGCGCGCGCGAGACGGCGCCGACGATGCCGCACATGGGTCAGGCCTCGCTTGGGGGTGCGCGACGAGCGCTTCCGGATGTG
>JAKLIE010000533.1 GCA_022709775.1 Pseudomonadota bacterium | reverse complement strand
AGGTCGCGCGCGTAGAAATACGACGCGAGGCCGTACTCGGTCCGGTTCGCGAGCTCGATCACCTCGGCCTCGGTCGAGAACGCGAACAGCGGCGCGACCGGACCGAACGTCTCCTCGCGGAAGATCTTCGCGTCCGGCGTCACGCGCGTGAGCACCGTCGGCTCGAAGAACGTGCCGCCGAGCGCGTGTCGCCTGCCGCCGGCCGCCACCTTCGCGCCGCGCGCCGTCGCGTCGGCGACGTGCTCCTCGACCTTCGCGACCGCCTCCGCGTCGATGAGCGGCCCCTGCTCGACGCCAGGCTCGGTGCCGGGCCCGACCTTCAGCGCGCGCACGCGCTCGGCGAGCTTCGCGGCGAACGCGTCGTACACCTTCTCGTGCACGAAGAAGCGGTTCGCGCACACGCAGGTCTGGCCGGCGTTCCGGTACTTCGAGACCATCGCGCCGTCGGCCGCCGCGTCGAGGTCGGCGTCCTCGAACACGATGAAGGGCGCGTTGCCGCCCAGCTCGAGCGAGAGCTTCTTCACCGTCGGCGCGACCTGCTTCATGAGCAGCCGGCCGACCTCGGTCGAGCCGGTGAACGAGAGCTTGCGCACCGTCGGGTTGGCGCACATCTCGCCGCCGATATCCGGGGCGTCGCCGGTGATCACGTTGACGACGCCGGGCGGGAAGCCCGCGCGGTGCGCGAGCTCCGCCAGAGCGAGCGCCGAGTACGGCGTCGCCTCGGCCGGCTTGATGACCACCGTGCATCCCGCCGCGATCGCCGGCGCGACCTTGCGCGTGATCATCGAGCACGGGAAGTTCCACGGCGTGATCGCCGCGCAGACCCCGACCGGCTGCTTCAGCACGACGAGGCGCCGGTCGTTCCCCATCGTCGGAATCACGTCGCCGTAGACGCGGCGCGCCTCCTCGGCGAACCACTCGACGTACGCGGCGCCGAGCGTCACCTCGCCCTTCGACTCGGCGAGCGGCTTGCCCTGCTCGGAGGTCAGGATCAGCGCGAGGTCGTCGACGTTCAGGGTGATGAGCTCGAACCAGCGTCGCAGCACGACGCCGCGCTCCTTCGCGGTCTTCGCCGCCCAGCCGGGGAATGCTCGCGCAGCGGCGCCGATCGCGCGGCGCGTCTCGTCGCCGCCCATTATCGGTGCCGTGCCGATCGCGCGGCCGGTGGCCGGATTCACGACGTCCATGGTGCGTCCGCCGTCGGCGTCGCACCAGTGGCCGTCGACGTAGCACTGCTGGCGCAGCAGCGACGGGTCCTTCAGCACGGGGAGCTTGCGTTCTACGGTGTCGGGAGGCATGGCGGAGGTCCTGATGGAGAGGCAGTCATTCTGGTGCGCGGACGCGAAGAGACGACGCGTCGCGAGCGTCAATCCCAGCGCACGATCCCCGTCCACGCGGTCACGAGGATGACCGCGCCGAACGCGATGCGGTACCACGCGAACGGTACGAAGTCGTGCCGACTCACGTAGCGGATCAGCCAGCGGATGCAGACGAACGCCGACACGAACGCGGCGACGAAACCGACGCCGAACGCGGGCAGGTCGGCGACGGAGAGCGCGTCGCGGCTCTTCCACAGCGACCAGGCGCCGGCCGCGACGAGCGTCGGCACCGCGAGGAAGAACGAGAACTCGGTCGCCGCCTTGCGCGAGAGGCCGAACAGCATGCCGCCGATGATCGTCGCGCCGGAGCGCGACGTGCCCGGGATCAGCGCGAATGCCTGGGCGATGCCGACCTTCAGCGCGTCGAGCGGCATCATCGCATCGACGTCGTCGACGCGCACGCTGGACGGTCGCAGGCGCACGCGCCGCTCCGCCCACAGGATCACGAACGCGCCGACGACGAACGCGATCGCAACGGGCACCGGCGCGAACAGC
>JAKLIE010000532.1 GCA_022709775.1 Pseudomonadota bacterium | reverse complement strand
CCGGGGACCGACGCGCGCCGCCACTTCGTGGCAGCGACGGCCAACGTCGAAGCGGCGGCCGCCTTCGGCGTTCCGGCCGACGGGATCCTGACGTTCCACGAGGGCGTCGGCGGGCGATTCTCGCTGTGGTCGCCGGTCGGCGTGACGATCGCTGCCGCGCTCGGAAACGAGACGCACGACGAGCTCTTCGCAGGCGCGCATGCGATGGACCGACATTTCGCCGGCGCACCGTTCGAGGCGAACCTTCCCGTGGTGCTCGCACTCGCGGGGCTCTGGAACGCGGCGGCGCTCGGACTCCGGCAGCGGATCGTGGTCCCCTACGCCGAGGCGCTTTCGCTGCTCCCCGCGTACCTGCAGCAGCTGTCGCTCGAGAGCAACGGCAAGCGCGTGACGCGGGACGGGACGCCGGTCGAAGGACGCACCGTGCCCGCGCTCTGGGGCGGCATCGGCACCGACGGCCAGCACGCGTTCTTCCAATGGCTGCACCAGGGCACCGACGTCGTGCCGGTCGAGTTCATCGTGCCCGCGGTGCCGGTGCGGGGCGACCCGAAGCGCCATGCGCTGCTCGTGGCGAATGCGCTCGCGCAGGCGCAAGCGCTCGCGCTGGGCCGGTCGCCGGAGACCGTCGCTGCCGAGCTCGCGCGGCGCGGGCTCGCCACCAGCACCACGGCGGTCGCCGCCCGCGCCTGCCCCGGCGACCGCCCCTCGACGACGATCCTCACGCCGCGCCTCGACGCGCGCACGCTGGGCGCGCTGCTCGCGCTCTACGAGCACCGCACGTTCGTCGAGGGCATTCTCTGGGGCATCAATCCGTTCGACCAGTTCGGCGTCGAGCTGGGGAAGATCCTCGCCGATCCGATCGCCGCGGCGCTCAACGACGGCAGCGAGCTCGCGCCCGGCACCGATGCGTCGACGCGCGCGCTGGTCGCGGACGTGCGCGCGAGGATGAACCGCGAACCGGGGTCGGATTGAAATCTGACCCCGGTTGCCGCACGGGGGCAGCTACCGCGCCGCCCGGATCGCGTCCGCGAGCGAGATCACGGCGGAGGCATAGAGCCGGCTGCGGTTGTAGCGCGTGATCACGTAGAAGTTCGGGTAGGCGATCCAGTAGCTCGCGTCCGTCGGCGATTCCTCGAGCATCAGCAGCCCCACCGGCTCGTCGACGGGTTCGACCAGCGTCGCCGGGCCGACGCCGTCCCCGGCCCAGGCCTCCAGCGGGCGACGCTCGCTCGTACCGCCGTCGAGCCGCCGCAGCACGGCATCGCGATGCTCGCCCGCGATCGCCGCGGCCACGATCGTCGGCCCGCCTGGCTGCCAGTCGTGCCGCGCGAGGTAGTTCGCGACGCTGCCGACCACGTCCGCGCCGCTGCCCCACAGGTCGACGCGCGCGTCGCCGTCGAAGTCGACCGCGTAGCGCCGGAAGCTGCCCGGCATGAACTGCGGCACGCCCATCGCGCCCGCGAAGGAGCCCTTCGGAACGAGCGGCGTGAAGCCCTGCTCGCGCGAGAGCAGCAGGAACTCCTTCAGCTCGCCGCGGAAGAAGGTCGAGCGCCGCGGATAGTCGAACGCGAGCGTCGCAAGCGCGTCGATCACGCGGAACGATCCGGTGATGCGGCCGTAGTTCGTCTCGATGCCAACGATCGCGACGACGATCTCCGGAGGCACGCCCCACTTCGCCTCCGCCCGATCGAGCGCGTCCTCGTTCGCGCGCCACCAGGCGACGCCGCCGGCGACCCGGTCGGCCGACAGGAACGGCGGCATGTACTCGAACCACTTCGGCGGCTCGACGAACGGCTTCGACATCAGCGCCACGATCTGCGGCTGGAAGCGCGCCGCGGCGAGCCAGCGCTCGACGTTCCGCCGGTCGAGGCCGGTC
>JAKLIE010000531.1 GCA_022709775.1 Pseudomonadota bacterium | reverse complement strand
CCTGATCCTCGATGCCAACGTCGACTTCGGCGGCCACGCGCTGCGCAACGAGTTCGACGTCGGCGGACGCTTCCTGCTGGGCTACGGCGGCAGCGAATCGCTGCAGTCGCCGGCGACGCTGTGGGGCGACGAGGCGAAGGCGCTGCTCGCTGCGCTCGGCGTCGACATCGCGCGCTTCGACACCGCCTTCGACCGCACGCTCTATCCGTCGCTCGGCCTCTCGCGCGGCGTGTTCTTCACGCGCGAGGCGTTCGGCGTCGACAAGCTGGTCACCGGCGACTCGATGCGCATGGTCGCCGACGACATTCCGCCCGACCGGATGAACGCGCGCCCGATTCCCGAGTTCGTCGCCGATTTTCCGTTGCCGACGGACGCGAAGGCGAGGCTCGTCGAGCTCTACACGTCGACGCGCGACCCGCTGCCCGGCAGGAGCGCCGCCGAGAAGCGTGCGGCCCTCGAGTCCATGAGCTACCGCGACTGGCTCGTTCGGCACTGGAAGCTCGACGAGAGGGCGGCCGACGCGTTCTACGGCCGCACGCTGGACTTCTTCGCGGTGGGGACCGATGCCGTGTCCGCGATGGAAGCGTTCGATTACGGCTACCCCGGCTTCGGCGGCATCGGGCTCGAGCGCGACGAGGAAGCGGTGAAGGAGATGGACGAGCCGTACGTCCACCACTTCCCCGACGGCAACGCGTCGATCGCGCGGCTCCTCGCGCGCAAGCTCGTGCCCGGCGCCGCGCCGGGATCGACGATGGAGGACGTCGTCACCGCGCGCTTCGACTACGGCCGGCTCGACCTCGACGGCGCCCCGACGCGCATCCGGCTCGGCAGCACGGCGGTCGCCGTCCGCAACCGGGACGGCGGCGTCGACCTGGGCTACGTCCGCGACGGCAAGCTCGCCCGCGTGCGCGCGGGCCAGTGCGTGCTCGCGTGCTACCAGTCGATGGTGCCGTACGTGATGCCGGAGCTGAAGAAGGCGCAGCGCGAGGCGCTCGCGCAGAACGTCAAGGCGCCGCTCGCGTACGTGAAGGTCGCGGTCCGGAACTGGCGGCCCTGGGTCGCGCAGCGCGTCCACGAGATCAGCAACCCGATGGGCTTCTACACGCGCCTGAAGCTCGACTACCCGGTGAGCCTCGGCGACTACCGGTTCCCGCGCTCCCCCGACGAGCCGATGGTGCTGCACCTGGTGCACGTGCCGACGGTGAACGTCGCCGGGCTCGACCTGCGCTCGCGGTGGCGTGCCGCTCGCGCGAAGCTCTACGACACACCGTTCGACGCGTTCGAGCGCAGCGCGCGAGACGAGCTGACGCGCATGCTCGGGCCGGGCGGCTTCGACGCGGGACGCGACATCGCCGCGATCACCGTGAACCGCTGGGGACACGGCTACTCGTACTCGGGGTCGACGCTCCACGACAAGGAGGGCGACGACGAGAGGATTCCGGCGGCTGCCCGCAAGCGCGTGGGGCGCGTCGCCTTTGCGAACGCCGACGCCGCGTGGGATCCGTATGCGCACGCGGCGATCGACGAGGCGCGACGCGCCGTCGACGAGCTCGCCGGGAAGCCGAAGAAGGCGGGCAAGGCGTCCGGCTGACGCCGGACCCGCGGCAGCAGGGGCCCCGCGGCGCAGGCGTCAGGGCGCCCGCCCGCCACCGGAGACGGACACGAGCGGTCCGGGCACCCGGGACCGGGCCAGGGCGGCCGGCTCGGGGCGCTCGCCCCCCGTTTCGGGGTTCGGGCAACATTCCTGCGCCGGCATCCGGCGGATCCGAACGACCGGGCGTCCCGAGGACGTAACATCCATCCTGGCGCACGACCTCGCGGACCCCCCCTTGCCGCAGCCGTCGCCACGCCCGATGCAAACCCCATGATGGCAACCCCGTCCCCCGCCGGCAC
>JAKLIE010000530.1 GCA_022709775.1 Pseudomonadota bacterium | reverse complement strand
GCGGCGGCTCGCCGCCTATCGGAAGGGCGCAAAGCGTGCTTGAGACGGCGAGGGAAGCGCGAGTTCCAATCCCGTCCGCGCCGCGGCGCGTCGAGGTTCGCGCCGCGCGTCACGCCCGTCGCGGCCGGCCGGCGACGTTCTCCCGTACGCACGCGTCGCTCGGCACTCGCGCCCACGCCATGGAAAGGGCGTCGCGATGAGGCTCTGGGGCGTCTCGATGGTGCGGAACGAGGAAGACATCGTCGAGGCCTTCGTGCGCCACAACCTCACCCGGCTCGACGGCCTCGTCGTCGTCGACCACGGCTCGACCGACCGGACGCTGGAGATCCTGGACGCACTGCGCACCGAGCAGCTGCCGATCGTCGTGCTGAAGAGCGAGACCGTCGGCTACCTGCAGGCGGAGATCACGACGCAGGCTTCGCGCGACGCGTTCGCTCGCGCGGACGCCGACGCCGTGTTCCCGATCGACGCGGACGAGTTCCTGCGGATTCCTTCGCGTCCCGTGCTCGAGCGCGCCCTCGCCGCGCTGCCGCCCGGGCACTACGGCCAGATCGCCTGGCCGACGTTCGTCCCCCCGCTCGACGGAACGCCGCGCGGCATCCTCGAGACGCTTCGCGTTTCGCGCCGCGCGGCCGCGAAACGAGCTTCGGGGGGACACGCGCCCCACCCCAAGTCCCGGAAGGTCGTGCTCACGCGACGCTTCGCGCAGGAGCCTGCCGCCATGCTCGTGATGGGCAACCACTACGTGATCCTCGACCGGGGCCCGCGCGCGACGGGCGTGCCTCACGTTCTCCTGCCCGCGAGCGTCGTCGAGCTGTGCCACGTGCCGGTGCGCAGCGTCGCGCAGTTCGTCGTCAAGATCGCGACGCAGCACCTGGCGCGCGTGGCGGCACACCGCCATTTCCAGCCCGGTTCGGTCCGCCAAAGGGCCATCGACGCGCTCAAGCGCGGCGAGCCGATGACGACCGAGCACCTGTTCGGCGCGCACGCCGTCGCGCCGGGGTCTCCCGACGTCGCCCTCGCGAGCGCCCCGACCGTCGACAACGGCGACGAACCGCCGTTCCTCGCGGACATCGCGCTCCGCTACACGCCGGCGGGGCGCGACGATCCCCTGCCCGTCGTCACGGCCGCGGTGGAGCGGCTCGTTCGCCGAATTCGCCGGGGACGCGACGGGGGCCAGCCGGCTCCACCGGGGCCCGCCATCGCGGTCGCAGGCAGGCCCTAGATCGACAGCTCGCGCAGCAGCGCGTCGACGCGCGCGCTCACCGCCGCGTCCATGGCGATCGGGCGGCCCCATTCGCGAGCGGTCTCGCCCGGCCACTTGTTCGTCGCGTCGATGCCCATCTTGCCGCCCAGTCCCGAGACCGGCGAGGCGAAGTCCAGGTAGTCGATCGGCGTCGACTCGACGATCAGCGTGTCGCGCGCGGGATCCACGCGCGTCGTGAGCGCCCAGACGACCTCCTTCCAGTCGCGGATGTCGACGTCGTCGTCGGTGACGACGATGAACTTCGTGTACATGAACTGGCGCAGGAAGCTCCAGACGCCGAACATCACGCGCTTCGCGTGGCCCGGGTACTGCTTCTTCATCGACACGACGGCGAGGCGGTAGCTGCAGCCCTCCGGCGGCAGGTGGAAGTCGGCGATCTCGGGGAACTGCCGCTGCAGCAGCGGAACGAACACCTCGTTCAGCGCGACGCCGAGCATCGCCGGCTCGTCGGGGGGCTTGCCCGTGTAGGTCGAGTGGTAGATCGGGTCGCGGCGCATCGTCACCCGCTCGATCGTGAGCACCGGGAAGCGCTCGACCTCGTTGTAGTAGCCGGTGTGGTCGCCGAACGGGCCTTCGGGAGCGGTCGCGTAGCCGGACGGGTCGCCCGCGTCGGGCGTCAGGTGGCCTTCGAG
>JAKLIE010000053.1 GCA_022709775.1 Pseudomonadota bacterium | reverse complement strand
GCTCGCGCGGTCTCGCGCTGTCGTTCGTGCGCACGCGGCTGTCGGTGGTCTCGGATCCGCTGATGCTCGAGCGAATGCTCCGCAACCTCGTGTCCAACGCGCTCCGGTACACGCCCGGAGGCGGCGTGGTCGTCGGCGCGCGTCGGCGCGGCGGCGACGTCGTGATCGAGGTCGTCGACAGCGGCGTCGGCATCGCGCCCGAGCATCGCGAACGCGTCTTCGACGAATTCTTCCAGGTGCCCGGGCGCACCGAGCGGACGCGCTCGGGCGGCATGGGGCTCGGCCTCGCGATCGTGCGCCGGTTCGCCGCCCTGCTCGACCATGAACTCACCCTCCGGAGTGCGCCGGGACACGGATCGCGCTTCGGGATCGTCGCGCCGCGCGCGGCCGACGCGCCGCCCGCGCGCCTGCGGCCGCCGGCCGCGGGGCGCCCGCTCGCGGGCGCGTGCATCGCGGTGATCGACGACGACCCCGCGGCCGTCGACGGCATGCGCGCGCTCTTCTCCACCTGGGGCGCCGAGATCGCGGGCGGCGCGCATGCCGATGCCGTGCTGGCGGCGCTGGGCGAGGCGGAGCGCTATCCGGACCTCATCGTCGCGGATCTTCGTCTGGGCGACGACGCCAGCGGGCTCGCGGCGATCGCGCGCATGCGCGACGAACTGGGCGAGCCCGTGCCGGCACTGGTCGTCAGCGGCGACCTGCGCGCCGGGACGGCGCGCGAGGTGCGCGAGGCGGGCTTCCTGCTGCTCGCGAAGCCGGTCGTGCCGGCGTCGCTGGAGGCGGCGGCGTCCACGCTGGTCGCGTCCCGGGACCACGCCGAGAACCTGCCGGCTCCGATGCCATGGTGACGGCGATCGGACTCGAGCCGCGACACCGGCTCGCCCGTGAGCCGCCGCACGGATTCCGCGAAGCGGCCGGTCCCGGGACTGCCTCGGGTCGGCGACCTGCCCGGCGTGTAGAATCGCGCCGGTGTCAGGGGGACCCACCATGCCTACGATTGCGCGAGGCGAACGATCGGCGCCCGAAGGGCGGACCTTCGCCGAGCTTCGCACCGCAGGCGCCTATCTCAAGGGGCTGGGGCCGTTCCTGACGCGTCGGCAAGGCGTCGGGGAGAGCATCGTCCGCCTCGAAGGGCAGATGGCACGGCGGCGGCAGACCTTCGCCGCGGTGCTTCAGCGTGCCGTCTTCGCGAATCCGAAGAGTCCCTACCGGCGCCTGTTCGAATGGGCGCGGATCACGCAGGCCGACGTCGACCGCCTGCTGGCCGACACCGGCCTGGAAGGCACGCTGGAGCGGCTCCACGACGCGGGCGTCCACGTCCACCTGGACGAGTTCAAGGGCGTGCGGCCGATCCGCCGGCCCGGGCTCGAGCTGGACGTGCGCGCCGAGGACTTCGACAATCCGCTGACCACCCGGCAATACGAGGCTCGCACCGGCGGATCCTCCGGTGCCGCACGCCGCATCCACATCGACCTCGATCTGCTGGAGCACGAGAGCGCCTATCACGCACTGTTCCTGGCCGCCGCCGGTGCGAGCGACCGCGCGCTGGCGATCTGGCATCCGGCGCCGCCCGGCGCGGTCGGCATCAAGACGGCGCTGATCCGATCGAAGCTGGGACGACCGGCCGAGCGGTGGTTCTCGCAGACCCCGCTCGACGCCGGCTCGCTCAAGCACGCGGCGTTCACCCGCGCGACGGCCCTCGCCGCGAAGCTGTGCGGCACGCCGATACCGATGCCCGAATACACGCCGGCGCAGGACGTCGGTCGCGTCGCCGCCTGGCTCGCGCAGAAGTGCGCGCAGGGCACGCCGGCGGTCCTGCTCACGACCGCGAGCGGCGGCGTGCGCACCTGCACCGCGGCGATCGAGGCGGGCCTGGACATCCGCGATACGCTGTTCGTCCTGGGCGGCGAGCCGTTCACGCCGGCCAAGGCCGAGGTGATCGCCCGCACCGGCAGTCGCGCCGCGAGCCAGTACGCGATGGTCGAGGCGGGCGCCATCGGCGTCGCCTGCCAGGCGGCCACGATGCCCGACGACGTGCACCTGCTGAGCGACAAGATCGCGACGATCCGGCGCGACCTCCGCGTCGGCACCTCGGGCCGCGCACTCGCGGCGCTGTTCCACACGACGCTGCTGCACGCGTCGCCGAAGATCATGCTCAACGTGGAGAGCGGCGACTACGGCGTGATGGAGGAGCGGGACTGCGGCTGCAGCGTGCTTCCGCCGCCGTTCCGCCGTCACCTGCACACGATACGCAGCTACGAGAAGCTCACCAGCGAAGGCATGAGCTTCCTCGGCGGCGACCTGCTGACGCTCGTCGAGCACGTGTTGCCGGCCCGGTTCGGCGGCTATCCGACCTACTACCAGTTCGTCGAGCGGGAGCACGCGGGCCTGCCGAAGGTCTGTCTGATCGTCGACCGCGCCGTCGGCAAGCTCGATCCCGCGCACGTCGTCGACACCGTTCTCGACTTCCTCCGCCAGCGGGGGCTCGCCACGGCGATGATCGCCGACATGTGGACGCAAGGTCGAACGCTCGACGTCCTGCGCGGCGATTCGCACGTGACGTCCGGCGGCAAGATCCAGCCGCTGCAGGTCGTCGGGTAGCGACGATGCTCGCGCTGCTCCAGTTCGATTCGGCGGCGCTGCCGCTGATCGCGCAGATGCTCTCCGACGGCCGGCTGCCCGCGCTGGCGGACCTGCGACGTCGCGGCACGTGGATGCGCCTCGATGCGCACACCCTACTGCAGTCGGCGGCGCATCCGACGCTCTACACCGGCATGGACGTGCGCGACCACGGCCTGTACTCGGCGTTCCCGTGGTCGTCCGCGGACCAGCGCGCGTACCCGGTGCAGCGGTTCGCGAAGCCGCCGACGATCTGGGAGCGACTGACGCAGCGCGGTCGTCGCTCGCTCGTCGTCGACCCCTACCTGTCGTGGGCGCCGCGCGAGATGGCGGGCGCGTACCTGAGCGGCTGCCACTTCGTCGACCGGATCGTGTTGCCGCGACGCTCGGTGCCCTCGCACGTTCGCCGCGATCTCGTCCGGCGTCACGGACGGCCGCCGAGGCTCGACGACGTCTACGGCCGGCCGCAGATCGCGTCGCTGGCGAGCCTGCGGGACCACCTCGTGCGCTCCCCGGATCGGGTCGCCGGCGCCGTGGTCGACCTGCTTCGCAGGGACGCGTTCGATCTGCTCTGGCTCACGTTCGGCGCCGCGCACAAGGCCGGGCACCACCTGTGGGATGCCGCGTCGATCGCCGACGGCGCGATCGCCCCGGGCGACTCGCGCGCGTTGCGCGACGGACTCGAGTCGGTGTACGTCGCGATCGACCGGGCGATGGCGCGCGTCATCGACGCGCTGCCGCAGCATGCCGACGTGATCGCATTCTCGCCGACGGGCATGGGGCCGAATCGCAGCCGCGCCGACCTGCTCCCGGGCATGCTCGACGCGGTGCTGACGGGCGCCTCGGGCGGGTCTGCGGCCGCGCGCCGAGGATCGCGCTCGCCGATCTGGTCGTTGCGCGCACGCGTGCCGGTCAAGTGGCGTTCATGGATCGCGAGCGCCCTTCCCGACGACGTGGCCGCGAACCTGACGACGCGCCTCTACCTGCAGGCGGACTGGCCGCGAACGCGCGCGATGGCCGTCCCCGGCGAGAATCAGGGCTACGTTCGTCTCAATCTCCGCGGGCGCGAGCGCGAGGGCTGCGTCGATCCGGCGGAGGCCGACGCGCTGCTGGCCTCGATCGCCGACGGGCTGACGACGTTTCTCGATCCCGACGGTCGGCCCTCGATCAGCAGGGTCGAGCGGATGGCCGACCTCGCCGGCCGCCCGTCGGCACCGGGGCTGCCCGACCTGGTGGTCACGTGGTCCGACCGGGAGGGCGCGAGCCTGTCCGAGGTCGAATCGCCGCGCTACGGCGCGGTGGCGCGACAGGGATCCGGCAGCGGCCGATCCGGGAATCACACCGACGATGCCTGGGCGATCGTCGTGCCGGGCCGCTCGCGGCAGCGCGACCCGGGTCGTCCCGCGGGGATCGCGGACATCGGCGCCACCGCCTGCGACCTGCTCGACGTCGATCGGACAGGGCTCGCCGGGCGCTCGCTCCTCGAGGCCGCGTAGGACCGTCGCGATGCCGACGTCGGACATGACGACGCCAGTGCCGGGCGGATCGTGGCGGGAGACGGCCGCGCGCATGCTGTGGCACGCGCATCCGGCCCGTCCCGGGCCCGAGTACGCGTTCCTGCGCGAGAGCCAGTGGTGGCCGCGCGAGCGCATCGCCGACTTCCAGTTGACCGCGCTGCGTCATTTGATGGCGGCGGCGGAGCGCGTGCCGTTCTACCGCGAGCGGTTCGCCACCGTCCGCGTCGCCGCCGGCGACCTGCGCACGATCGACGATCTCGTCCGCCTGCCGATCCTGGAGAGGGACGATCTGGTGCGGCTCGGCGTCGCAGGCATCAGGACGCCGGGCAGCTGGGGCGTCCGGGCCCGGAGCTCGGGTTCGCTCGGCAAGCCGGTCGAGTTCCTGTGGCCGCTGTCGCAGATGCGCTGGCTCGATGCCGGCGAAGCGCGCGCGCGTTCCTGGTTCGGCTCGGACATCGGCAAGCGGCGCGTCGAGGTGCGCTGCCGCCCCGTCGGCCCCGCCCAGGCGTTCGCCGCGGCGATCCTCAACACCAGCGCATTGCACGCGCCGTCGGTGGCCGACACCGCGGTCCTTCGGCGCCTCGCGCGATCGATCGAACGGAGTCCGCCCACGATGGTCTGGGGCGTTTCCAACGCGCTCTACGCCGTGGCGCTGGCACTGATCGACCACGGGACCCGGGTGAGGGTCGGCTCGTGCGTCAGCGGCGGCAATCACCTCCACCCGCACTACCGGCGCGCGATGGAGGAAGCGTTCGGCTGCCGCGTGTTCGAACGGTACGCGACGATGGAAACCGGCGTCGTCGCGCACGAGTGTCCGGAAGCAGGCTCGCTGCACGTGCCGGCCGAGGGCATGATCGTCGAGATCGTCGGTCGCGACGGAACGCCGGTGGCGCCGGGCGAGACGGGCGACGTGCTCGTGACCGCGCTGCGCAACCACGCCACGCCGCTGATCCGGTATCGCGTCGGCGACCGCGCCGTCGCGCCGCGCCAGCTCCAGTGCGCGTGCGGTCGCGGGCTCCCGGTGTTCGGCACCGTCGCCGGACGCAGCACGGATCTCCTGCGCACGTCGACCGGCGGGACGGTGGGCCCGCGGCAGGTCGTGGAGGCCGTGCACCCGGGACTGGACGGCAGCGTGGTGGACATCCAGGTGGAGCAGGACGCCCAGGCACGGCTCGTCGCCCGCGTGGTGCAGCGGGCCTCGCCGCTGCAGGAGTCGGATCGCCTGCGCATCGCCGCCGTCCTGGACGAGCTCGTCCGCCCGCCCGCCCCTACGCGCGTCGAGCGGGTCGATCGGATCGCGCTCACGCCCGGCGGCAAGCTGCGGACGATCGTCTCGCGGATGTCGGATCGCGTTTAGGGAGGCTCGCGGCGCGTCGACGCGCGACCGATGCCGACCGTTCGAGGTCCCGTCGCGTTCGCGCCGGCACGTATCCGGCGCGCGCCGTCGCGGGCTCGAACCGTCGACGGGTGAAATGCACGACGCCGGCCCGGAAAACCGGCCGGCGTCGAGGGGAAGTTGCGGTCCTGCGTCGGCGTCGCAGGGGGGGTGCTCGGCCGGGAAGGCTACAGCCGCAGGACCGCGGGGGACGTCGGCGCGCTTCGCGCCTGGGGTCGGATCAGATGAAGCCGACGTTGCGCACGCCGGCGGACCAGTTCGCGAGATTCGGGAACGCGTAGGCGATGTCGCCCGCCGACATGCCGAACCAGGTCGCGAGCGTGTTGCCGATCTGGTCGACCGAGGTCGTCGGCAGCCACGCCCCGTTGCTGCCCGTGTCGTCGGCGCCTTTCAGGAAGAGCTGCGGGTACGTGCCGTACATGTCGCCGCCCTTCACCGCCCCGCCCATCACGAGGTAGTTGCCGCCGTACGCGTGGTCGGTGCCGATCGTCTGGTTGCCGATGAACGTGCGGTTGAAGTCCGACATCGTGAACGTGGTGACGTTGTTCGCGATCCCCGCGGCGACCGTGTAGTCGTAGAAGGCGCGCATCGCTGGCGCCATCTGGCCGAACAGGTTGTTCTGGTTGGTCAGGATGTTCGCGTGCGTGTCCCAGCCGCCGATGTTCACCATGAAGACCTGGCGCTTGACGCCGAGCGCGCCGCGGGCCTCGATCAGCCGGGCGACCTGCCTCAGCTGGCTGGCGAGGCCGCTGTTGAGCGCGGTCCCGTTGACGGTGAACGCGGTCTGGATGATCGTCGGGAGCGTCGGGGTCAGGTACGCGTTAGCGGTATCGGCGGCGGCCAGCGAGGTGTCGAGGATCGACGCGGCGCCTTCGAAGATCTTGTTGCCGCCGGACGTCCCGAGCAGCGTCCGCAGCGCGTTGTACCGGGCCGTGCTCACGGTGTCGGCGCCCTGCCCCGACAGCAGCACGCCGCCGTTGCCCGGGATCACGAACGGCGTCGTATCGTGCCCCGAGTTGAAGATCTGCGTTCCCGACACCGACACCATCGTCGGGATCTTCTGTCCGGCGTTCATCGCGACGAGCTTGTCGGCGAGCCGCCCGCCCCAGCCGCTGCGCACGACCTCGCCCGGCAGCAGGCCCTGCCACAGCATCTGCTGGTCGGAGTGCGAGAACAGATTCGGTGGCCGGTTGATCCCGGCCTTGTACTGGGTCATCGTGATCGGCGCGATCAGCGTGCCAGCGTTTGCGACCACGGCCAGCTTCTTCTGGTCGTACAGGTCCTTGAGCGGCTGGAGGCTCGGGTGGAAGCCGAACGACTTCCCGCCCTGCCGCGACGCGGTGAACGTCAGGAGGTTCGCCTGCGGGATGCCGACCTGGGAGCCCGCCGTCCTGACCAGCGCGTACTGCGAATAGTCGCTGTCGGGGACCACCATGTTGTTGCTGTCGGCGCCCCCGAACTGGAACAGGCAGACGAGCGCCTTGTAGTCGGCGGCCTGCGCGCTGGCGGACTCGATGCCGAAGCGCCCGAAGGCGCCGGCCATCGCCGCGCCGGTCAGCGCGCTGGTACGTGCGAGGAATTGACGGCGGTTCGTGCTCATGTCAGCGCTGGACCTGGTAGTGGTACGACGAAGCGATCAGGTAGACCGCCATGCGCGAGCGGTCGGTCAACTGCTGCGCCGTGGGCGTCGCGGACAGCGTGACCGCGTTCACGGCGTTGATCACGGCGGTGCGCGCCGCCGCCGGCAGCGCGCCGCCGAGCAGCATCTCGGAGACCTTGTCGGTCAGCACGGCGGCGTCGGTCGCATACGGGTCGAACTGGGTGGTGTTGAGGCGCGTCCCGGTCGCGCTCGCGAGCGTCCCGTCCGGCGCAATGCCGCTGTAGACGAGCGAGTAGACCAGGTTCGTGCGGGACACCGCCGAGTTGCTGTCGTGGATGCCGAACTCCGGCGCGAGGATCGAGGTCCCCGGAATCGTCGTGTCGGGCTGGAAGTAGTTGAACACCGTCGGTGCGAAGTACGGCCGCTGGCCGAGCGTGGAGGTCCGGTCGCCCAGCGCCGCCCCGTCGGTCACCCCGTTCAGCGCCCGCACGAGGCCGGTGATCATCAGCACCGGCTCGCGCAGCGATCCGAACGCCGGATCGCTCTTGGCCGGACCACGCGCCTCCGGATCGAGCAGGATCGCCCGCACGACCGCCTTCAGGTCGCCGCGGATGCCCGAACCGTTGTTGGCGAACTTGGCCGCGACGCGTCCGACGTACGCGTCCGACGGGTTCCCCGTGACCAGGCGCTGGATCAGGAGCTTCGACACGAACGGCCCGGTGTTCGGATGCACGAACACGTTGTGGACCGCGTCGGCCAGATCCTTCTCCGCCGTCTGGCCGGCCGGCAGCGCCGCGCCGTTCAGCAGGGTCTTCGCGTCGGTATCGTGCCCGGTCGTCGCGGTGCCCGGGAACACGCCCATGTCCGCGCCGTAGTAGACGCCGTTCTTCTTCGTGATCGGGCTGCCGTCCGGGTTCGCGTAGGTCCAGCCGGTGAAGATGCGCGCGAACTGCTTGATGTCGTCCTGGTCGTAGGTCGGGATCGGCTCGCTGTTCGCGTCGAGCAGCGGCGTGCCGTCGGCCTTCAGCTCGACCAGCCCGACGCTGAACAGCTGCATGATCTCGCGGGCGTAGTTCTCGTTCGGCACGCGGCCCTTCGTCGCGTCGGGCCGGTCGTTGTTGACCGAGTCGAGCCAGTTTCCCATCGCCGGGGACACCGAGATCTTCGCGAGAATCGTCTCGAAGTTACCGAACGCGTTGTCGAACATGATCTGCTGGTAGCGCGCCATCACGTGCGCGTAGGACAGGTCGCGCTCGACGCCCGAGATCACCAGGAACTGCGACAGCGCCCAGGCGACGCGCTGACGCAGCTGGTCGCCCCCGTAGACCGCGTTGGTGAACAGGTCGCGCTGCACCATCGTGAGCGACAGGTGGTCGCGCACGCACATCGCCTGCGGCGAGTTCGACGGGTAGTTGTTGCCCAGCGGATCGCGCGTCGTGCAGTCGGCGGTCTCGGCCAGCTGGATCTTGTTGTAGCGGCTCGCCGGGTAGCCGGTCGCCGGCTTCGTGAACTGGCCGTCGATCCAGCCCGCGATGCCCAGCGACACGACGCTGGCGGCCTCGGCCTGCGATGCGCCGAAC
>JAKLIE010000529.1 GCA_022709775.1 Pseudomonadota bacterium | reverse complement strand
ACCCGTGTCGCGCGCGAGCTCGTCGCGCCCGACGATCAGTCGTTGCACCTCGGTCGCGCCCTCGTAGATGCGCAAGGCCCGCACCTCGCGGTAGAGCCGCTCGACCACCGAGCCCACCCGCACCCCCTCGCCGCCGTGAAGCTGCACCGCGCGGTCGGCGGCCTGCTGCGCGACCTCGGTCGCCGCCAGCTTCGCCATCGCCGCCTCGCGCGTCGTGCGCGTCCCCGGCCCTCCGGTATCGCGCTTCCACGCGGCGCGCGCGGTCAGCAGCGCGGCGCCGTCGATCCCCGTCGCCAGGTCGCCCAGCGCCGCCTGCGTGAGCTGCAGGTCGCCGAGCACGCCACCGAACATCGCGCGGCGGCACGCATGCGCGGCGGCCTCGTCGAGCGCGCGGCGGGCGAAGCCAAGCGCGGCGGCGGCGACCGACGCGCGGAAGATGTCGAGCGTGCGCATCGCGAGCTTGAAGCCCTCGCCGGGCGCCCCCAGGAGCGCGTCCGCGGGCAGCCGGCATTCGTTCAGGACGAGCCTCGCGAGCGGATGCGGCGCCATCACGTCGAAGCGCTCCGCGACCGCGAATCCGGGCGTGTCGGCCGGCACGACGAACGCCGAGATGCCCTTCGCGCCCGGCGCCTCGCCGGTCCGCGCGAACACGCAGTAGACGTCGGCGATGCCGCCGTTCGAGATCCACGTCTTTTCGCCGTCGAGCACCCAGCGGGTGCCGTCGCGCCTTGCCACGGTCGACAGCGCCGCCGCATCCGATCCGGCGCCCGGCTCGGAGAGCGCGAACGCCGCGATCGCCTGCCCGCGCGCGACGGAAGGCAGCCATCGCGAGCGCTGCCCGTCGGTTCCCGCGAGCGTGATCGCACCGGTGCCGAGCCCCTGCATCGCGAACGCGAAGTCGGCCAGGCCGTCGTGCCAGGCGAGCACTTCGCGCGCGACGCAGAGCGAGCGCGACTCGAGCGCCGCCGACGCTCCGCCGTGCGACGCCGGGACGCAGTGCCGCAGGAATCCCGCCTCTCCCAGCGATCGCACCCAGGCGCGACAGGTCGCGTCCACGTCGCTGCCGTGGCCGCGCGACGCGGCCTCTCGCGCCGCGTACGCGTCGAGCGCGACCGCGAGCTCGCGATGGGCCGCGTCGAAGAACGGCGTGTCGATGGCGGCGGGACGCATCAGTTGCCCTCGAACGTCGGCGTCTCCTTCGCGGCGAACGCCCGGTACGCCCGCCGGAAGTCCTCGGTCTGCATGCAGATCGCCTGCGCCTGCGCCTCGGCCTCGATCTCGCTGTCGAGGTCCATCGCCCACGCCTGGTGCAGCAGCGTCTTGGTCATCGCGTGCGCGAACACCGGCCCGTCGGCCAGCGTCCGTGCGTACGCCTGCGCCTCCTCGAGCACGCGAGCGGGATCGACGACGCGCTGGAAGAAGCCCCACGCCGCGCCCTCGTCCGCGGTCATCGCGCGGCCGCTGTACAGGAGGTCCGCCGCACGGCCCTGCCCGATCATCCGCGGCAGCAGCGCGCACGCGCCCATGTCGGCGCCGGCGAGCCCGACGCGGACGAACAGGAACGCGGTCTTCGCGCGCGGCGTGCCGATCCGGATGTCGGACGCGAGCGCGACCATCGCGCCTGCGCCCGCGCAGATGCCGTCGACCGCCGCGACGACCGGCTGCGGACAGTGACGCATCGCCTTGACGAGATCGCCGGTCATGCGCGTGAACTCGAGGAGCCCGGGCGCCTGCATCCGCGTCAGCGGCCCGATGATCTCGTGCACGTCGCCGCCCGAGCTGAAGTTCCCGCCGGCGCCGGTGACGACGACCGCCTTGACGTCGCTCGCGAAGACCAGTCCCCGGAACAGGTCGCGGAGCTCGGCATAGGAGTCGAACGACAACGGGTTCTTCCGCTCCGGACG
>JAKLIE010000528.1 GCA_022709775.1 Pseudomonadota bacterium | reverse complement strand
CCGCGCTTGCGGCAGTAGTCGACCGGCACGCCGTCGTAGCCGACGCCGAACACCGAGATGATCTCGAGCTTCGGCAGCTGGTCGAGGAGCTCGGTCGGCGTCACCGTGCCGCCACCCTGCACCAGCCCGCGGATCCTCGACGCCTCGGCGGCGAGCAGCCCCGGCTTGTGGCTCGACTGGTAATAGTCGTGACAGCGATAGTCGGCCTTGAGCGGGTCGTAGAGGAACGGCGGCAGCGGTGCGGTGACGATCACGTCCGGAGCGGGCATCGGTGGCTTTCTCGTCGTTGTTCGTTATTCGCTGGTCGTGCGGGCGTGCGCCCATTCTAGCAATCCGGCGATGAGACCCGCATCGCCGCCCGGCGTGAGCCGCGCGTCGAGCCCGAGCGCGCGCACGCGCTCGGCGATTCGCGGGTGCGGGACGAATGCGGGAATGCGCGCGAGCAACGCGCGCCCATCGTCGCCGACGGCACGCATGAGGTTGTCGGCGCCTTCGGACGACGTCAGCGTGAGCGCGTGCGCGCGACCTTCGCGCAGCACGTCGACGAGGCCGCGCGCGTCACCTGCCGGTGCGGCGCGGCGGTAGCAGTCCACCGACTCGACCGCCGCGCCGCGGTGCGCGAGCGTCTCGGCGAGCTGCTCGCGGCCGCCGCTGCCGCGAAAGATGATCACGCGCTTGCCTCGAACGCCGTCGAGTTCCGGGAGCGCGAGCAGGCCGTCGCTGTCGAAGCTCGTCGTCGGAACGCGGACGTCGGACACGCCGACGCCCGCGAGCGCCTCCGCGGTGCCGGGCCCGGGCGCGTACGCCCGCAACCCCGCCGGCCAGCGGCCGACCGGCGGCGCGCCGTACTCGGCCGCGTTCGCCGAGATGAAGAACGCGAGATCGTAGCGGTCGAGCGACGCGTGCACGCGCGCGAGCGCCGCGGGATCGTCGGGCGGCAGGATCACGATCGCGGGCCACGCTATCGGCGTCGCGCCGAGCGCCGCGAGCTTCTGTGCGAACGCGCCGGCCTGCCGCGCGGGGCGCGTCACGACGACGCCGATGCCGGCGAGCGGTCCGCGCGGCGGCTCGCGCGGGCCGGGCGGATGCGGGTTCACGAGGGCGGCCTCCCCGGACAGGCCGCTACGCGGCGGCGCTCATGCAGCGATGAGTCGCGCCGCGCCGCGCGCGAGGAAGTCGTCGGCGAGCGCGCGTCCCAGCGTCTCGGCGGCGACTGCGTCCTCGATCTCCTCGGCGAGCTCGCCGCGCATCACCTCCCGGCCGTCCGCGCTCGCGACGAGCCCGCGCAACCACAGGCGATCGCCCATCCAGTCGCCGTGCGCGGCGAGCGGAGTGTGGCAGTTGCCGGACAGCATGCGCGAGAACGCGCGCTCGGCCGCGGCTGCGAGCGTCGTCGCGGTGTCGCCGAGGACGGCGAGCGCGTCGACGAGGTCGTGGCGGTCCGCGCGGCACTCGATCGCGAGCGCGCCCTGTCCGACGGCCGGTAGGCTGTCGTCGGGCGAGATCAGGTCGGCGATGCGGTCGCCGAACCCCAGCCGCTTCAGACCGGCCGCCGCGAGAATGATCGCGTCGTACTGGCCTTCGTCGAGCTTGCGCAGCCGCGTGTTGACGTTGCCGCGCAGCGCCTTGACCTCGAGTCCCGGGAAGCGCTCGCGCAGCTGGGCTTCGCGGCGCAGGCTCGACGTGCCGACCACGGCGCCGTCGGGCAGATCGGCGATCCGCGCGTACCGGTTCGAAACGAACGCGTCGCGAGGATCCTCCCGCGCGGTCACCGCCGCGAGGACGAAGCCGCCCGGCATCTCCATCGGCAGATCCTTGAGCGAGTGCACCGCCAGATCGGCGCGGCCCTCGGCCATCGCGACCTCGAGCTCCTTGATGAACAGGCCCTTGCCGCCGATGGCGGCC
>JAKLIE010000527.1 GCA_022709775.1 Pseudomonadota bacterium | reverse complement strand
TTCTACGCGCAGCAGATCGGCGCGCGGCTCGAGGACGTGTCGAGCTTCGCGAAGTACCTGGGCGGCTCGTCGGCGAACACCGCGTTCGGCTGCGCGCGGCTGGGGCTGCGCACGGGGATGATCTCCCGCGTCGGCGACGACCACCTCGGCCGATTCCTGGTCGAGACGATCGCGCGCGAGGGCTGCGACACGAGCCACGTGAGCGTCGACCCGGCGCGGCTCACCGGCGGCGTCGTGCTCGGCATCAAGGATCGCGATACGTTCCCGCTGATCTTCCTGCGCGAGAACTGCGCGGACATGGCGATCGCCGACGACGACGTCGCCGAGGACTACCTCGCGCGGAGCCGCGCGCTGCTCGTCACCGGCACGCACTTCTCGACGCCGCACGTCGACCGGATCAGCCATCTCGCGCTCGAGCGCGCCCGGCGCCACGGCGTGCGCACGGTGCTCGACATCGACTATCGGCCCGTCCTGTGGGGGCTCACGAAGCGCGGCGACGGCGAGACGCGTTATATCCGCTCGGACACGGTCACCGCGCACCTGCAGCGGATCCTGCCGCAGTTCGACCTCGTGATCGGCACGACCGAGGAGTACGCGATCGCGGGCGGCAGCACCGACCTCGTCGCGGCGCTGCAGGCGATCCGCCGGCTCACGCCCGCGACGCTCGTCGTCAAGCGCGGACCGCTCGGCTGCGCGGTGATCGACGGGCCGGTCCCGCGAACGCTCGACGAGGCGTTCCAGGGCCGCGGCGTCGAGGTCGAGGTGCTGAACGTGCTGGGCGCGGGCGACGCGTTCTCGGCCGGCTTCCTGTCGGGCTGGGTGCGCGGCGAGGACTACGAGGCGTGCACGCGCTACGCGAACGCGTGCGGCGCGCTGGTCGTCTCGCGTCACGGCTGCGCGCCGGCGATGCCGACGCGCGTCGAACTCGACTACTTCCTCGCGCACGCCGCGTCTATCCCGCGGCCGGACCGCGATGCGACGCTCACGCGTCTGCACCGCGTCACGGCACCGCGCACTCCCCGCGACGACCTCGCGGTGTTCGCGTTCGACCACCGCAACCCGTTCTTCGAGCTGGTGCAGGAGACCCTCGCGAGCGAGGACCGGCTGCCGCGGCTCAAGAAGCTGTGCGTCGAGGCGGTCGCCGAGACCGAGCGCGCGCGCGGGCTCGCGGGCCGCGCAGGAATCCTGTGCGACGACGTCTACGGGCAGGACGCGCTCAACGCCGCGACGGGCCGCGGCTGGTGGATCGGGCGGCCGGTCGAGCTGCCGGGATCCCATCCCGTCGTGTTCGAGCGCGGACGCTCGGTCGGCACGACGCTCCTCTCGTGGCCCCGGGAGCACGTGGTCAAGTGCCTCGTCCGGTACCACCCCGACGACCCGATCGACCGGCGCCTCGAGAACGAGGCGCAGATCGGGACGCTGTGCGACGCCGTGGCAGCGAGCGGCCACGAGCTGCTCCTCGAGATCATCCCGACGAGCGGGTTGCCGCGCGGTCCCGACACGGTGCTCCGCTCGCTGAAGCGCCTCTACAACCTGGGATTCATGCCCGACTGGTGGAAGCTAGAGCCGATGGGTGCGGACGAGTGGCGCGCGGTCGACGCGCTGATCGCCGAGCGCGACCCGTACTGCCGCGGCGTGCTGATCCTGGGCCAGAGCGCGGACGTCGAAACGCTGGCGCAGGGTTTCCGCGACGCGGCCGCGAGCCGGACCTGCCGCGGCTTCGCGGTCGGACGCACGATCTTCAACGCGCCGGCCCGCGCCTGGCTCGCGAACGAGATAGACGATGCGGCGTTCAAGGCGCGCGTGCGCGAGACGTTCGAGCGGCTGGTCGACGCGTGGCGAGAAGCGCGCGGAGCCAACACCGGGGTCAGATTCGAATCTGACCCCGGTGGAAGGTGGGGGGCG
>JAKLIE010000526.1 GCA_022709775.1 Pseudomonadota bacterium | reverse complement strand
CGCCTCGAGCCAGTCGAGCGTGAAGTTCGCGCCGATGAAGCCGGCGCCGCCGGTGACGAGGATCATGGGGTCGGAATGCTCGCCCGCGCCGTCGCGCGGCGGTAGCTCAGGCTCACTGGGAAGGCGCCGATTCTACCATCGCCCCCCGGGTGCCCGGCGCCGGCGCGGGCGTCAGACCCGGTGGTAGTCGCGGTACCAGGCGACGAAGCGCGCGAGCCCTTCCGCGAGCGGTGTCCTGGGCGCGAAGCCGGTGGCCGCGCGGAGCCGGTCGATCGAGGCGTAGGTCGCCGGCACGTCGCCCGGCTGCATCGGCTGCAGGTCGCGCTTCGCGGCCCGCCCGAGCAGCCGCTCGAGCGTCGCGATGAATTCCGAGAGCTCGACGGCCTCGTGGTTGCCGATGTTGTAGATCGCGTAGGGCGCGCCGGTCGCCGGATGCGCGCCCGGCGGGCGGTCGAGCACGCGCACGACGCCCTCGACGATGTCGTCGACGTAGGTGAAGTCGCGCCGCATGCGCCCGTGGTTGAACACCCTGATCGGCTCGCCGGCGAGGATCGCGCGCGCGAACAGCATCGGCGCCATGTCCGGCCGGCCCCACGGGCCGTAGACCGTGAAGAAGCGCAGTCCGGTCGTCGGCAGCGCGTACAGGTGGCTGTAGCTGTGCGCGATCACCTC
Source organism: Pseudomonadota bacterium (assembly GCA_022709775.1). The sequence goes on along the minus strand of JAKLIE010000526.1, from coordinate 1,260 downwards.
GTCGGCCTTCTTCGTGGCCGCGTAGAGGCTCACCGGATGGTCGGTCGGCTGGTCCTCGGAGAACGGCAGCGTGTGGTTCGCGCCGTACACGGACGAGCTCGACGCGTACACGAGGTGGCGGACGCGCGCGTGGCGGCAGCCTTCGAGCACGCAGCCGAACGCGTCGACGTTCGCGCGCAGATAGGCCGCCGGGTTGACGAGCGAGTAGCGCACGCCCGGCTGCGCGGCGAGGTGCACGACGCCGTCGAACCCGCCGTCGCGGAACAGGCGCGCGGTGGCGTCGGCCTCCGCGAGGTCGAGGCGTTCGAACGCGAAGCCGGCGCGCCCGGCCAGCTCGCGCAGGCGCGCTTCCTTGAGCGCGACGTCGTAGTAGGGGTCGAGGCTGTCGACGCCGACGACCTCGTCGCCGCGAGCGAGCAGCGCGGCGGCCGTGTGCATTCCGATGAAGCCCGCTGCACCGGTCACGAGCACGCGGCGCGCCCCGCTCAAGACTTCCCCCCGCCTTGCGTGAGGGCCCGGAGCTTCGCGTACTTGAGGAACGTCGCGAACGCGCCTATCGCGATGTGCGCGAAACCCGCGGCGCCGTCGAGGAATCCGAGCCTCAGCACGTAGTAGCGCCCGAACCGCGCGAGCGGCGCGAACGCGAGCTGCGCGAACCCCGCCCGCTCGCCGCGCGCGTGCATCGCCTCCGCCTGCAGCGTCGTGTACCGGTTCTGCTTCGCCACGTAGTTGTCGATCGACTCGGCGGACAGGTGCAGCAGGTCGCCTGCCAGGCGCCCGGCGGCACCGTCGACCACGACGCGCTCGTGCACCGGGTCGTCGCTCCAGCGCGCGCGGCGCCGGTCGAACAGGCGCACGTTCCAGTCGGGATATCCTTCGCCGTGCGCGAGCCAGCGGCCGAGGAAGCGGTTGCGCCGTGCGAGGGCATAGGCGGGCTGCGCCGGCGCGCCGGCGCGGAACAGCGCCCCGATCGCCTGCGCGAGCTCGGGCGTGACGCGCTCGTCGGCGTCGACGCACAGCACCCAGTCGTGCGCGGCCAGGCCGACGGCATGGGTCTTCTGCGGGCCGAAGCCGCGCCAGGGCTCCACCGTCACGCGCGCGCCGAGGCGTCCGGCGATTTCCACGGTATCATCCCGGCTGCCTGCGTCGACGACGACGATGTCCGAGGCGAATGCGCCGGACGCGAGGCAATCCGCGAGTTCCTTCGCGGCGTCGCGCGTGATCACCACCAGCGAAAGAGGCAGCGTGCCGGCCATGCTC
>JAKLIE010000525.1 GCA_022709775.1 Pseudomonadota bacterium | reverse complement strand
CGCGACGGCGAACGCCGCGGCGAGCGTGGTGCGGATGCGGGTCATGGGTGGGCCGGTACCTGGAAGGGAGGGTCCCACTCTAGCCGCCGTCCCGGCCGTTGTCAATAAGAATGCGAACGATTCGCGTTTGATATGCATCAAGGAAACGGCATCCCGCCCCCGACGGAATCATCCGCTGTTCCGGAGCCCCGCCGCCAGCCCGTTGATCGTCATGTGGATGGCGCGGCGCGTGCGCTCGTCGGTCTGCCCGCCCCGGTAGCGCGTCAGGAGCTCGATCTGCAGGTGGTTCAGCGGGTCGAGGTACGGTACGCGGTTGCGCAGGCTGCGAGCGAGCGTCGGGTTGTCGGCGAGCGGATGCGCGTGTCCGGTGATCTCGGCGAGCGCCGAGAGCGTGCGCGCGTGCTCGTCGGCGATGCGCGAGTAGACCGCCTCGCGGAGCGCCGCGTCCGGGACCATGTTCGCGTAGCGCGATGCGACGGCGAGGTCGGTCTTGGACAGCACCATCGCCATGTTCGAGAGCACGCTCGCGAAGAACGGCCAGCGCGCGTGCATCTCGCGCAGCAGCGGCATCGCGTCCGGGCGCCCGGTGCGCCACGCTTCGATCGCGCTGCCGACGCCGTACCAGCCCGGGAGCATCAGCCGGCACTGGCTCCAGCTGAACACCCAGGGGATGGCGCGCAGGTCCTCGATGCGCGTCGACGACGTGCGCGACGCCGGGCGGCTGCCGATGTTGAGCTCGGCGATCTCGGCGATCGGCGTCGAAGCGCGGAAGTAGTCGACGAATCCATTCGTTCCGTAGACGAGTGCCCGGTAGGCCGAGAGTGCGTGCGCCGAGAGCTCGTCGAGCGCCCGGTAGTAGTCGTCCGCGCGGTCGCCCAGCCGTTCGACGTCCGACAGACCCGCCTCCAGCGCCGCCGCGACGAGCGTTTCCAGGTTGCGCCTGCCGAGCTCGGGATCCGAGTACTTGCTCGCGATGATCTCGCCCTGTTCGGTGAGTCTCAGTCCCGCCTGGGCGCTGCCGCGCGGCTGCGCGAGGATCGCCTCGTACGAGGGACCGCCGCCGCGGCCGACGGTGCCGCCCCGGCCGTGGAAGAGCACGAGCGTGACCCCTGCCTCGCCGAATGCCGCGACGAGGTCGCGCTCGGCGCGGTAGAGGGCCCAGTTCGCCGCGAGGTAGCCGCCGTCCTTGTTGCTGTCGGAGTACCCCAGCATCACTTCCTGCCGCTCGCCCCGGGCGGCGACGAGCCGGCGCCACGCGGGCAGCGCGAACGCGTCGCGCATGATGCGCCCGGCGCGCTCGAGGTCGTCGATCGTCTCGAACAGCGGAACGATGTCGAGCGCCGAGCGGCCGTCGCGGACGAGGCCGCCCGCCTTGAGCAGCACCGCCACCTCGAGCAGGTCCGAGACCGACTGGCACTTGGAGATCACGTAGTGCGGGATGGCCTCGGCGCCGTAGCCCGAGTGGACGGCCGCGGCCGCGTCGACGATCGCCAGCTCGGCGCGAACGCGTTCCGAATAGTCGAGGAACGGGCTTCGAAGCGGCCGCGGGTTCGCGAGCTCGGCGGCGAGCAGCGCGACGCGCGCGGGCTCGTCGAGTGCCGGGTAGTCCGCGACGACGCCTCCGCGTTCGAGCAGCTCGCCCACCACCGCCTCGTGCACGTCGGCGTTCTGCCGCAGGTCGAGGCTCGCGAGGTGGAAGCCGAAGGTGCGCACGGCGCGGCGCAGCCGGCGCAGCCGCCCGTCGGCGAGCATCGCCGAGCGGTCCTGCCGAAGGCTGTCGTCGATCACGTCCAGCTCCGCCGCGAAGGCTGCGGCGTCCCGGTACGGCGCGCCCTCGCCGACGGCCCTGCGGTGCTCGCGCTTCAGGCCCAGGGCGGTGGCCGTCGCGGCGAGCCGCGCGAACACGCCCGTGAGCGCCCGACGGTAGGGCTCGTCCTG
>JAKLIE010000524.1 GCA_022709775.1 Pseudomonadota bacterium | reverse complement strand
AGCACGCGCGCGCCACGCTCCTCGCGGCGCTCGCCGAGTGCGAGGTGGCGGGCGTAGCGACCAACATCGCGTTCCTCGAGCGCACCGTGGCGCACGAGGCCTTCGCGACCGGGCGGCTCGACACGGGTCTGATCGAGAAGAACCACGCCGCGCTCTTTCCGCCGCCGGGACGCACGCCGCCGCTCGCGCTCGTCGCGGCGGCGATCGACGAGCTGGCGACGCTGCGCGCGACGACGCAGCCGCCCGCGCGGGTCGCCGCCGATCCGCACTCGCCTTGGCTCGACACCGACGCGTGGTGGCCGCTCTCGGCGCGCCACGCGGCGGTGTTCGCGTACCGGGACGGCGAGGAGCACGGCGAAGTGCGGCTGTCGGGTCCGTTCGATGCGCTTTCGGCGGTGATCGAAGGCAAGCGCATCGCGGTGCGCGCCGTGCGCGAGGGCGACCGCTGGCGCCTCGACGTCGGCACGCGGCGCATCGACGCGACGGTGGTGCGGCTGGGCGAAGATCGCGTCGTGTTCGCACCCGGCGTGCGCCGCAGGCTCACCTACCTCGATCCGCTCCTGCACGCCGGAGAGGAAGCCCAGCACGCCGGACACCTGGCGGCGCCGATGTCGGGCACCGTCGTCGCCGTGCAGGTGAAGGTCGGCGACCGCGTCGGGCGCGGGGCGCCGCTGATCGTGCTCGAGGCGATGAAGATGGAGCACACGATTTCCGCACCGGCGCCGGGTATCGTGACGGCGATCAACTTCGCCGTCGGCGATCGGGTGCCCGAGGGCGCCGACCTGGTCGACCTCGAGGATCCGCCCGCGACGTGAACGTGCTCCTCGCCGCCGCGGAGCGGTCGGATCGCGCGGACCGCTGGCACGCGGCGTTCGCGGCGCTCCTGCCCGACGCGACGATCCACCGCTGGCCCGGCGACGCTCCGTCGGAGGTCGACTACGCGCTGGTCTGGAAGCCCCCGGCGGAGGTCTTCCGCCGCGTGCGCGTGCGCCGCGCCATCTTCAACCTCGGCGCGGGCGTCGACGCGCTGCTCGCCGTCGACACGCTTCCCGGGGACGTGCCCGTCGTGCGGCTCGAGGACGCGGGCATGGCCTCTCAGATGACCGAGTACGCAGTGCTCGCGGTGCTGCGCGACTACCGCGGCGCCGACCACTACGTGCGTGCACAGCGGGCCGGACACTGGGCGCCGCTCGAGCGGCGCGACAAGGCGGCATTCGGCGTCGGCATCCTCGGTGCAGGCGTGCTCGCCCAGGCCGTCGTGGGCGCGCTCGCACCTTTCGGCTTCCCGCTCGCCGTGTGGAGCCGATCGGGGCGCGCGATCCCCGGCGCGGAATCGTTCGCGGGCCGTTCGATGCTCCGTGCGTTCCTGGCGCGCTCGACGATGGCGATCGCGCTGCTGCCGTCCACCGAAGCGACGCGCGGACTCCTGGACGCCGCCGCGTTCGCGGCGCTGCCGGCAGGCGCGCACGTCGTCAACCTCGGCCGCGGCGACCTCGTCGTCGAGGCGGACCTCGTCGCGGCGCTCGACCGGGGCCATCTCGGGCACGCGACGCTCGACGTGTTCCGCGAGGAGCCGCTGCCTCCCGCGCACCCGTTCTGGCATCATTCGCGGATCACGATCACGCCTCACGTGTCCGCGGTCACGCTCGTCGCCGAGTCGGCCGCGCAGGTCGCCGCGAAGCTCCGCGCGCTCGAGCGCGGCATGCCGGTGACCGGCGTCGTCGATCGCTCGAAAGGATACTGATCCATGGCTGCGCCGCCCCGATTGCCGAAGCGCGTCCGCATCGTCGACGTCGGCCCGCGCGACGGTCTGCAGAACGAGAAGGCGCTCGTCCCGGCCGACGTCAAGGTCGCGCTGATCGACGCGCTCGCGGAGGCGGGCGTCCCGTCGATCGAGGCGACGAGCTTCGTCTCGCCGAAGTGGGTGCCCCAGATGGCCGAC
>JAKLIE010000523.1 GCA_022709775.1 Pseudomonadota bacterium | reverse complement strand
TCTGCGGAGTCGCGCGGTGCAGGATCGCCGCCGCCTCGGTCATCTCGACCATGAACGTCGAGCGCCCGCCGGCCAGGTCGTCGGCCGCGCCGATGCGCGTGTAGATCGCGTCGATCGGCCCCAGCGTCGCCGACGCGGCGGGCACGAACGATCCGCAATACGCGAGCAGCGCGATCACCGCGGTCTGCCGCATGTAGGTGGACTTGCCCCCCATGTTCGGACCCGTGACGATCAGCAGCCTGCGGTCGGGGGCCAGCACGACGTCGTTCGGGATGAAATGCTCGACCTGGCGCTCGACGACGGGATGGCGCCCGCCGCGGATCTCGATGCGGTTCTCCGCCGTGAACACCGGCCGCACGAGAGCGAGCGCCTCGGCGCGGTCGGCGAGTCCCGCCAGCACGTCGAGCGACGCCAGCGCGGCTGCGGCGCGTTGCAGCGCCGGGACGGCGCCTCCCAGCGCGGCGACGAGCTCTTCGTACAGGAGCTTCTCGCGCGCGAGCGCCCGTTCCTGCGCCGAGAGCGCCTTGTCCTCGAACGCCTTCAGCTCCGGCGTCACGTAGCGCTCGGCGTTCTTGAGCGTCTGGCGGCGGCGGTAGTCGTCAGGAACCTTCCCGGCATGCGCGTGCGTGACTTCGATGTAGAAGCCGTGGACGCGGTTGTACTCGACCTTGAGGCTCGGAATGCCGGAGCGCTCGCGCTCGCGCCGCTCGAGGTCCGCGAGGAACGCGCCGCAGTCGCGGTCGATCGAGCGCAGTTCGTCGAGCTCGGCATCGTGGCCGTCGGCGATCACGCCGCCGTCGCGCAGCTGCGACGAAGGTTCCGGCGCGATCGCGCCCGACACGAGCTCCGCCCAGCGCGGATCGACGTCGAGCGCGGCGCGGGCGTCGCGCAGAAGCGGCGCGTCGGCGTGCGCGATCGTGCCGCGGATCGCGGGGAGCGCGGCGAGCGTCGCTGCCAGTGCGGAGAGCTCGCGCGGCCGAACCTGCGCGAGCGAGATGCGCGAGGCGATCCGCTCGATGTCCGAAACGCGCGCGAGCGCCTCGCGCAGCCGCCCGCGCAGTCCCGGATCGGCGACGAGCGCCTCGACCGCGTCGTGGCGAGCCGTGGCGGCCGTCGCGTCGCGCAAGGGTTGCGGCAGCCACTCGCGCAGCAGTCGGCTTCCCGCCGACGTGACGCACGCGTCCATCATCGACAGCAGCGTCGGCGCGGGTTCGCCGGAAAGCGTCCTCGTGATCTCCAGGTTGCGGCGCGTCGCGGCGTCGAGCGCGACGCGCGTCCCCGGCCGCTCGACCGCGATCGTCGCGAGATGCGCGATCGATGCCTGCTGCGTCGCCGCCGCATAGTCGAGCAGCGCGCCCGCGGCGCCGGTCGCGATCGGCGCATCGTCCGCGCCGAACGCGCGCAGATCCTGCGTGCCCAGTTGCTTCGCGAGCGCGCGCGCGCCGGCCGCGGCGTCGAAATGCCAGGGCGGTCGGTGACGCACCGGCGCCGAGCTGCGGCGCATCGGCGGCACGGCGGCGTCCTCGGGAACGAGCAGCTCGGCGGGCTCGATGCGGTCGAGCGTTGCGGCGAGGTCCGTCGCCGGCACGTCGGCCATCGAGAGCCGCCCTGCGGCGAGATCGAGCCAGGCGATGCCGGCGCGTTTGCCCGCGACGACGCATGCGGCCAGCAGGCAGGTCGTCCTCGCGTCGAGCAGGTTCGCGTCCACCAGCGTGCCCGGCGTCACGATCCGGGACACGCGCCGCTCGACCGGCCCCTTGCTGGTGGCGGGATCGCCGAACTGCTCGACGATCACCGCCGATTCGCCGACGCGCATCAGCCGCGCGAGGTGCTGCTCGATCGCGTGGAACGGGACGCCCGCCATCGGGATCGGCGCGCCGGCGGACTGGCCGCGCGAGGTCAGCGTAATGTCGAGCAGCCGGGCCGCCTTCCGTGCGTCGTCGT
>JAKLIE010000522.1 GCA_022709775.1 Pseudomonadota bacterium | reverse complement strand
GCCTCGCGCTTCAGCCCCACCGAGAACGGCAGCGCCGGCTTGCGATCCGTGCTCGCCCTGTCGCGGTCCCACTCGGTCATTGCGAAGTGCACGCGGTGGGGCTCGTTCACCTGCACCTCGCCGATCTCGGACCGGTGCGCCGCCAGGCTCTTCCCGAACGTGTCCAGCACGCCCTTCAGCTCCGGCCGCGCGTAGTTCCTGTTCGTCTCGGCGCACATGAGCGAATGCAGGGAAGGGATCTCCCGCGACTTGAGGAGCGCGAACGCCCGGCGCGCCAGCGCTTCGCGGCCCTCGGGGTCGAGCTCCGCGACCGTGGCCTGGGGTCGGGGCGCCGCCGATCGCGCGGACGGCGCCGGCGGGGTGCGTGCACCGGTCGGCGGAGGCGACACGGGCGGCGCGGGAGGGGCCGCGCTCGGCGCGGGGACCGCGGCGCGCGGGGGCGCGCTGCCGTCGCAGGGCGTCTGCTGGAACGTCGTCCTGCCGTCGATGGTGCACTTGTAGACGTCGGCGTGCGCGGCGAACGGCGCGGAAAGGAGGAAGAGGAAGGCGAGGCGGCGGATCGACATCGTGATCGTGCGCAATGTGAGGGTACGGTCGCCTGACTTCGTCGGCGTCCGCAGGTCGCCGGATACGGGCGGATCGGAGCCGCCGTGATTGTGCCTGACGCGCCCGCCTTCGGTACGCAACCGCGCGATGCCGCTGCATTGATGATTTGCGCCGGTGCCCGTAATCTGCAAGGTGTCGTGCGCCCCCGGCTTCCATCCCGCATGCCTTCCATTGCTTCCCGCAACGCCCCGTCCGCGCCGAGACGTCGGTGCTCCGCCGCACCGCGAGCGCTGGCCGCCCTGATCCTGGGCGCAGCGCTCGCCGGGTGCGCGGCGTTCGGCCCCCGCCCCGCCGCCCCGCAGATCGTGGGAGCGAACGTCCGCGTCGTGCAGGTGAATCTCCCGGAAGTGAGGATGGCGATCGACCTCACGCTGTCGAACCCCAACGCGGCCGAGATCGTCGTGCAGGCGTTCGATGCGCGCATCTCGCTCGAGGGCGAGCGCGTCGCGACCGCGTCGCTGGCCGCGCCGGTCACGATGCCCGCGAACGGGACCGCCGAGGTGACGCTCTCGGCGCGCGGAGACGCCGCGGCCACGCTCGCGGGCGTGGGCCGCGCGCTGGGCAGCGCCCGCGCGATGCGCTACGAGATCGCCGGCGACGTGACGCTCGGCGACGGAAGCCGGTTCCCGTTCGTGCGGCGCGGGGAGACTTCCGGGGCGCGGCCGTGACGGCGCTCTCGTTCACGAAGATGCACGGGCTCGGCAACGACTTCGTCGTCGTCGATGCGACCGTCGAGCCTTTCACGCTCACCGCGGGCCAGATCCGCTCGCTCGCCGACCGGCGCCTCGGCGTCGGCTGCGACCAGGTGCTCGTCGTCGAGCGGCCGACGAGGGTGGACGTCGACTTCCGCTACCGGATCTTCAACGCCGACGGCGGCGAGGTCGAGCAGTGCGGCAACGGCGCACGCTGCTTCGTGCGGTTCGTGCGCGATCGGGGTCTCACGACCCGTCGCGAGATCCGCGTCGAGACCGCCGGCGGGGTCATCGCGCCCATGCTCGAGGACGACGGCGAGGTGACCGTCGACATGGGCGCGCCTCGTTTCGCGCCGGCCGACGTGCCGTTCCTCGGCGGATCGGGCGGCCCTACCGACACGCTCGACGTCGACGGGACGACGGTGACGGTCTCGGTGCTGTCGATGGGCAATCCGCACGCGGTGCAGGTCGTCGACGACGTCGAGGCCGCGCCGGTGACGACGCAGGGGCCGCGCATCGAGCACCATCCGCGCTTTCCCAGGCGGGTCAACGCGGGCTACATGCAGGCGGTCGATCGCGCTACCATTCGACTGCGGGTGTGGGAGCGCGGCGCGGGCGAGACGCTCGCCTGCGGGACGGGCGCCTGC
>JAKLIE010000521.1 GCA_022709775.1 Pseudomonadota bacterium | reverse complement strand
TCGTCGACCGGCTGCACGCGTTCGCGCCCGACGTCCGAGGTCGCATGCGTCCCGACGACGACGCCGACGCAGCGCCGGTTCGCCAGCCGCACGCGCACGAGCGATCCGCGCTCGATGCCCACGCCGTCCGGCGCCCAGTAGTCGAACGCCTGCCCGGTCGCGACCGGAACCGCGACACGTGCGTAGGTCACGACCTCGCCCCCGTCCGGGGACCGTCGCCCGCGCAACACGTTGTAGTCTTCGAAATCCTCATGCCCGCTGGCAACTCATCGCGGCAAGTCGTTCATTTGACTAGGATCGCGAAATTGTCCCCATCGATTGTGGATAACTGTGTGAGCAATGCGCGGCATCACGGCAAGGCGACCGGGCACCGGGCGCCGCTCCGCGAATACCTCATGGCGAGGGCATATTTTTTGATCATTCGAATCAATGGCTTGCAACAGCCGAGCCCGGGAGATGCCCGGGCTCGGACGATGCGAGCGCCCGCTTCGCCCGAATGTGCATAAGTCGCTCGGGGAATCCGCATTTCGGGCTTTGTCAAGCCCCGCCGGCCGGGCCGCGACGATATTTCAGCGTTCCGGCGCGCGACGCGACGCTCGATGCACGGCCTCGACGAGCGCGGCGACGTTTTCCGGCGGCGTCCGGGGCACGATCCCGTGGCCCAGGTTGAAGATGTGCCCCGGCCCGGGGCCGGCCGCCTCGACGACCGCGACGGCTTCGCGTGCGACGGTCTCCGGATCCGTCAGGAGGACGAGGGGGTCCAGATTGCCCTGCAGCGCCACGCGACCACCGACCCGCGCGCGGGCCTGCGCGAGGTCCACGGTCCAGTCGAGGCCGACGCCCGCGGCCCCGCAGGCGGCGATCTCGTCGAGCCATCCGCCGCCGCCCTTCGTGAACACGATCGTGGGGACCCCGCTCGTCGCAGGATCGGCGGCGAGCGCGCCGAGCACCGCGCGCATCGGGGCGAGCGAGTGGCGCCTGTAGGCGGCCGCGGTCAGCATCCCGCCCCAGGTGTCGAAGATCATCACGGCGTCCGCCCCGGCGGCGATCTGCTCGCGGAGATAGGCCGCGACCGCGCGCGCGTTCACGTCGACGATGCGCGCGAGCAGGTCGGGGCGCGCGGCAGCCATCGTTCGCACCGTCGCGAAGTCGTCGCTGCCGCCCCCTTCGATCATGTAGCAGGCGAGCGTGAACGGGCTGCCGGCGAAGCCGATCAGCGGGACGCGCCCGGCGAGCGCGCCCCTGATCGACGCGACGGCGTCGAACACGTAGCGCAGCTTCGCCATGTCCGGCACGCGGAGCGACGCAACCGCCGCGTCGTCGCGCACGGTGCGCTCGAAGCGCGGGCCCTCGCCCTCGGCGAACGAGAGTCCCAGGCCCATGGCGTCGGGCACCGTCAGGATGTCGGAGAACAGGATCGCGGCGTCGAGCGGGAAGCGCTCGAGCGGCTGGAGCGTCACCTCGGTCGCGAGCTCCGGCGTCTGCGCGAGCGTCATGAAGCTTCCGGCGCGCGCGCGCGTCCGGTTGTACTCGGGCAGGTAGCGCCCCGCCTGCCGCATCAGCCAGACCGGCGTGTGATCGGTCGGCTCGCGGCGCAGCGCGCGGAGGAAGGTGTCGTTCTTCAAGGGGGACGGCCTCGGACGTTGGGCGCTGGTCGTTTCTCGTGGTGCACGCAGGTTACCCGCGATCCGCGGCACCCCGGACCGGCGGGTACGCCTTCCCGCGTCGGCAGGCCGGATCGGCCGTGGTCGAAGGTGCGCCCGACGCCGGGCGCCGGACGGGCGTCAGCGAGGCAGTTCGCTCGTCCCCATCAGGAACTCGTCGACGGCGCGCGCGCACTGGCGTCCCTCGCGGATCGCCCAGACGACCAGCGACTGGCCGCGCCGGATGTCGCCTGCCGCGAAGACCTTGTCGACGCTCGTCCGGTAATCGTCGGTGTTCGCCGCGAC
>JAKLIE010000520.1 GCA_022709775.1 Pseudomonadota bacterium | reverse complement strand
AGGCCACGGCACCGCGGTCGCGGGGGTGATCCGCGCGGCCTTCCCCGATGCCAAGATCTACGCGGTCCGTGTGTTCGATGCCCTCGACGCCACGTATCCGTCGCTGGTCGCGCGCGGCATCCTGCGCGCCGCGGCGGAAGGATGCGCGTTCGTGAATCTGAGCCTCGCGATCCCGCCGGGGCCCGGCGGCGACGTCGTAGCCGCCGCCTGCAGCGCCGCGATCGAGGCGGGCTGCGTGATCGTCGCGTCGGCGCGCGTCGACCGGCCGGGATGGCTGCCGGCCGCGCTCCCCGGCGTGCACGCGGTGACCGCGGACGACGCGCCCGATGCCGACGCGGTGCGCGAGTGCGGCGATCGCCGGTACGTCGCGCCCGGACGACCCCGCGACCTCGACGGTCTTCCGCGCGCAACGAACTTCACCGGGCACTCGTTCGCGTGCGCACACGGCCTCGTCCACCTCGCGAGGCAACGGCTTGGCGGGGTCAGCTTGTCTTCGTGAAATCCGGGCGCCGGCGCTCGCCGAAGGCCGTGATGCCCTCGCGCGCGGCCGCCGTGCAGGCGCTCGCGCCGAACGCCCGGTAGCCGACCTCGAGCGCCGACGCGAGCGTCGGCGCCGCGGCTGCGCCGCGGATCGCGTCCTCCATCAGCGCGATGGCCGCCGCCGAGAGGGCCATGCCGTTCGCGGTCGCCGGAGCGATCGGTTCGAACCCGGGAAGCGCGACGGGGCCCTTCGCGAGAAAGGACGGGAGGCCCGCGAGCGAGCGCACCTGACGTATCGCCAGGGCGACGAGTTCGTGCGGCTCGTCGGCAAGCGCCGCGACGATTCCGAGCTCGTGCGCACGCACGGCGGCGAGCTTCTCGGCCCGCCGCAGCATCCCATGGAACACGGCGGCGGCGCCGGGCCATCGGCGGTACGGCACGACCATCGCGCCGATCCCCGGCAGGATGCCGAGCGTGATCTCCGGCAGCTGCATCCACGCATCGCGCATCGCGACGATCGCCCGACAACGGATCGCGAGCTCGAAGCCCCCGCCCAGCGCGTTGCCGTTCAGCGCTGCGACCACCGGCTTGGTCATCGCGTCGAGATGGACGAGCAGGCGCGAGCAGTCCCGCGCGTACTGCGCCGACGCGTCCGCATCGCCCAGCATCGACGGGAACCTGCCGATGTCGCCGCCCGCGCAGAACGCCCGGGTTCCGTAGCCGGTGATCACGAAGCCGCGCACGGCGTCGTCGCCCTCGTGCCTGCGGATCACGTCGAGGATCTCGTCGGTCATCTCGTCGTGCAGGGCGTTCATCGCCTCGGGACGGCGCAGCGTGATCACCTTGACGCCGTCGACGTCGTCGACGAGGACGTGGCGCAGGTAGCGCTGGTACCGGGCGAGCGGCCGCTTCGGCATCGGCATGCCCGCGCGCTCGCGCGCGAACCGGTCGAGGATGCGCCCCGCCTCGCCCTCGCCCGACTCGCGCAGGAGCTCGAGCGGGCCGCGCTTGAAGCCCAGCGCGATCCGGCAGCCCAGGTCGAGGTCCGCTTCGCTCCCGATGCCCCGATCGAGGATGTCGACCGCCTGCGAGAACAGCACGCCCAGCAGCCGGTCGCGGATCGCCGATGCGGTCTCCGGCGCGACCTCCACGCGCTTCCCCGGCGCCACGGTGATCCAGTCGTCGACCGAGCGGAAGATCGCCGCCGGGCGGTAGTGCTCGCCCTCCTCGTCCGCCTGCAGCGTGTTGGTCTCGACGATGATCGGGTTGCCGCGCGCGAGATTCAGCACGTAGAACGGCCCGGCGTGCACGAACTCGCCGGCGACGCCGTCGATCTCGGCGGCGCTCGCGCGGTCGAGCAGGAGCGCCGCCTCGTTGCACCAGTTGTCGAAGATCCGGTCCAGCATGAAGCACGGCGCGTCCGACGTGACGATCGGCAGCTTGCCGGTCGCACAGAAGACGCGCAGCAGGT
>JAKLIE010000052.1 GCA_022709775.1 Pseudomonadota bacterium | reverse complement strand
GTGGGCCCGGTTCGCGAGCCGGGCGCGCTGCGTGAGCATCTCGACGAGTCCCGGCTCGTCGAGCGGCGGATCGGTGTCGGGCGGACACGCGAGCCGCGTCACGCCGCCCGCGACCGCCGCCTTGAGCTCCGAGTCGAGCGTCGCCTTGTGCTCGAGACCCGGCTCGCGCAGGCGGGCGTTGAGGTCGACGAGCCCCGGCGCGACGACGAGGCCCGACGCCTCGATCGTGCGCTCGGCGCGGAAGCCCGCCGGCGCCGCGCCCACGGCCGCGATCCTGCCGTCGGCGACGAACACCGACGCGGTGCGGTCGGTGCCCGAGGCCGGATCGACGACGCGGCCGTTGCGGATCTCGATCCTCATCGCGGCGCCCCGAGCCCTGCGGATGGCCATGCGCGCATCGTCACGCCCCCGCGATCATGCTCATCACCGCCATCCGCACCGCGATGCCGAACGTCACCTGCGGCAGGATCACGCTGCGCTCGCCGTCGGCGACCGGTGAATCGATCTCGACGCCCCGGTTCATCGGCCCGGGGTGCATCACGATCGCGTCGGGCTTCGCGCTGGCGAGCTTCTCCGCGGTGAGCCCGTAGTGCTTGAAGAACTCGCCCGACGACGGCAGCAGCGCGCCCTTCATGCGCTCGTTCTGCAGCCTCAGCATCACGACGACGTCGCAGCCGGCGATCCCCGCGCGCATGTCGTGGTGCACGGAGACGCCCATCCCCTCTACGCTCGCGGGCAGCAGCGTCTTGGGGCCGACCACGCGCACGTCCGGCGTGCCCAGCGTCGTGAGCCCGTGGATGAGGCTTCGCGCAACGCGCGAATGAAGCACGTCGCCGACGATCGCGACCGACAGCGCGCGGAAGTCGCGCTTGTAGTGGCGGATCGTGTAGAGGTCGAGCAGCCCCTGCGTCGGGTGGCCGTGCCGTCCGTCGCCGGCGTTGACGACGTGCACGTGGGACTTGCCGGTCGCCAGAAGGTGGCTCGCGATCAGGTGCGCGGCACCCGACTGGCCGTGCCGGACGACGAACATGTCGGCGTTCATCGCCACCAGGTTGTCGATCGTGTCGAGCAGCGACTCGCCCTTCGAGGTCGACGACGCTCCGATGTTGAGGTTGATCACGTCGGCCGACAGCCGCTTCGCCGCGATCTCGAACGTCGTGCGCGTGCGCGTCGAACTCTCGAAGAACAGGTTGAACACGGCCTTGCCGCGCATCAGCGGCACCTTCTTGACGTCGCGCTCGCCGATCGACGCGAACGGCTCAGCCGTGTCGAGGATCGACGCGATGACCTCGGCCGGCAGGCCTTCGAGCGTGAGCAGGTGGACGAGCTTGCCGTCCGGCCCGAGCTGAGGGTTGCGGCCCCGGGTCATGGATTGCCCGCCGACTCGACGCCGAGCGAGAGCCGCCCGTCCGGGCCGCGCGACAGCACGATCGACAGGTCGCGCGCGCAGGCCACGCGCGCGCCTACGTAGCCGGGTTCGATCGGCAGCTCGCGGCCGCCGCGGTCGACCAGCACGGCGAGCTCGATCGCGGCGGGCCGTCCGTAGTCGAAGAGCTCGTTGATCGCCGCGCGCGTCGAGCGCCCCGTGTAGAGCACGTCGTCGATCAGCACGATCGTCGCCCCCGCGACGTCGAAAGGAATGTCGCTGCGCCGCGCGCCCGCCTTGAGCCCCTTCGACGCGTAGTCGTCGCGGTAGAACGAGACGTCGATGTAGCCGACCGCGTGGTCGCCCGGCACGAGCTCCGCCAGGCGCTCGGCGATCCAGGCTCCGCCCGAGTAGATGCCGACGAACGCGGCGTCGTGCGCGACGCCCGCGCGCATTCGGGATGCGAGCGCTTCGAGCGCCTCCTCGGCGTCGGGCAGCGCGATGCCGGGGACGTCAGCGGCCATGATCGTCGAGCCAGGCCTGCAGGATCAGCTGCGCCGCCACGCGGTCGCGCACTTCCTTCGAGCGCCTGCCGCCCAGTCCCGCTTCCGACAACGACGCGACCGCGTCCTGTGTCGTGTGGCGCTCGTCGGCGAACTCGACCGGCAGGCCGGTCCGGCCGGCGAGCTGGCGGCCGAAACGCCGTGCGCGCGCGGTCGTCTCGTGCGGCGTGCCGTCCGCGTGTACCGGCAGGCCGACGACGAGGCGCGCGGGCGTCCATTCGGCGACGAGCGACGCGATCGCAGCGAAGCGCTCGGCCTCGCGCTCGCGCTCGATCGTCGCCAGCGGATGCGCGAGGCGCGTCGCGAGGTCGCCGACCGCGACGCCGATGCGGCGGGTTCCGAAATCGAAGGCGAGCACGGTGGAGTCGGAGGGCGTGGCGACGGCCACTACGCGTGCCCGGCGCCTTCCGACAGGCGCGAGAAGTCGATACCGAGCCGCGACATCGCGGCGGGCAGACGGCGGTCGGGCGGCAGGTCGAACAGCACGCCGGCGTCCGCGTCGACGGTGAGCCAGGCGTTCTGCGCGAGCTCCTGCTCGAGCTGCCCCGCCGACCAGCCCGCGTAGCCCAGCGAGACCAGCACGTCGCGCGGTCCCTCGCCGCGCGCCAGGGCCTCGAGGACGTCCTTCGACGTCGTGAGCCCGAGGTCGTCGGACACCGCGAGCGTCGACTGCCAGTTGCCCAGCGGCCGGTGCAGCACGAATCCGCGATCCATCTGCACCGGGCCGCCGTAGAGCACCGGCGAGCGTCCGAGCGCCGTGTCGGGCAGCTCGACCTCGATCTGCTCGAATAGCGCGGACAGCGTCATCTCGATCGGCCGGTTGACGACGATGCCCAGCGCGCCGTCCTCGTTGTGCTCGCAGACGAACGTGAGCGTGTGGGCGAAATGCGGGTCGGCCATGGCGGGCATGGCGATCAGGAAATGGTGGGTGAGGTTGACGGTCGCACCCATGGATTGTCGAATTGTAAACGTCCGGGGACCCCGGGCACAATGATCCGCCTGGCCTGGACCTCGCCCGAGCGAGGCGGTTCCCGACCCGCTCGCCACGATGCCGATCGCCCCTCCCTCGCACCCGAGCGCGTCCCGCCGTCCCGTCGTCGACCCGCCGACCGGGGGCGCAGGGTCTCTCGTGTGGTTCAGGCGCGACCTGCGCGACGTCGACCACGCGGCGCTCGCGCGCGCACTCGAGGACGGCGGCCCCGTCTTCTGCGCCTTCGTCTTCGATCGCGAGATCCTCGACGCGCTGCCGTCGCCCGACGACCGCCGGGTCGAGTTCATCGCCGACAGCCTGCGCGAGCTCGACGAGCGCCTGCGCGCCCGCGGCGGCGGACTGATCGTCCTGCACGATCGCGCCCGCGAAGCGATCCCGGCGCTGGCGCGCGAGCTCGGCGTCGCGGCGGTCCACGCCAACCGCGACTACGAGCCCGCCGCGATCGCGCGCGACGACGAGATCGACGATGCGCTCGCCGCGATCGGCATCGCGTTCGTCACGCACAAGGACCAGGTGGTCTTCGAGCGCGACGAGGTGTTGACGCGCACCGGCACGCCTTATTCGGTGTTCACCCCCTACAAGCGCGCGTGGCTCGAACGGCTCGCGCCCGCGCATCTCGCGCCGCACGCGGTCGATCCCGCACCGGGCGCACTGGCGCCGCCGCCGGCAAAGGTCGCCGCCGGCGTTCCCCCGCTCGAGGCGATCGGATTCCGCCGCACCAACCTCGCGGCCCTCGGCGTGAAACCCGGCATGTCGGGCGGCACGGCGCTCTTCGCGGACTTCCGCAAGCGCATAGACCGCTACCGGGAGGCGCGCGATTTCCCGGCGATCAAGGGGCCGTCGTACCTGTCGGTCCACCTGCGCTTCGGCACCGTGTCGATACGCACGCTCGCCGCCTTCGCGCACGCGCGCTCGCTCCTTCCGAACGGCGAGGGCGCCGCGACGTGGCTCTCCGAGCTTGTCTGGCGCGAGTTCTACGCGCAGATCCTCTGGCACCGCCCGGACGTCGTGACGCACGCGTTCAGGCCCGACTGCGATGCTCTCCGATTTCCGGGAAGCCCGGAACGCTACGCGGCGTGGCGCGAGGGCCGCACCGGCTATCCGCTCGTCGACGCCGCGATGCGGCAGCTCGCGCAGACGGGCTACATGCACAATCGGCTCCGCATGGTCGCGGCGAGCTTCCTCGTCAAGGACCTGCTCGTCGACTGGCGGCTGGGCGAGCGGCATTTCGCCGACGCGCTGATCGACTACGACCTCGCGTCGAACAACGGCGGCTGGCAGTGGGCGGCGTCGACGGGTTGCGACGCGCAGCCGTGGTTCCGGATCTTCAACCCGGTGACGCAGTCGCAGCGCTTCGATCCGGACGGCTCGTTCATCAGGCGCTACGTCCCCGAGGTCGCGGCGCTCGAAGCGAGCGAAATCCACGCGCCGTGGACGCTGGCGCCCGGGCTGCAGCAGGCGCGCGGCGTGGTCGTCGGCCGCGACTATCCGCCTCCCGTCGTCGATCACGCGCGGGCGCGCGAAGAGGCGCTGGCGCTGTACGGGCGCACGCTGAAGCGCTGAAGGCCCCGGCCCGGAGCCGCCGCGCGCGTCGGCCATTCCGACGGGCCCCGGGGCGTGCGCGCAGCGACTCCGTAGAATGGCGCCGCGATGTCCGCCCGCCCGACACTTTCGATTCGCGCGATCCTGGCCGTCGCCGCGTTCGCCGGCGCCACCGCGCTTGCCGCAGACGACCGCGTGCAGCTCGACCCGTTCGCGCAGGCGACGCGCGGCCATCCCGCCTGCCCTGCGCGGCCGCCACCGCTGATGACCCGCGAGGAAGTCGAGCGCAGCGCCCATGCCCGCACCGAGCGCGGCACGCGCTGCGCGATCGAGGGAAAGTGCGAGCCGGGCGGCGCCTACCGGCGCGATCCCGAGATCAACGAGACGGTGCGCGCGGCCCTTGCGGCGGACAGCCGCTTCTCGACGTCGTCGGTGTGGATCACGACGTCACGCGGCTGGGTGACGCTGCAGGGCTGCGTGCGCGACGCCGTGCAGCGACTCGAATTGTCGGAGGCCGTAAAGAAGCTGCCGCGCGTCGAGCGGGTGTTCGACGAGACGCGCGTGTTGCCGGTGAAGGCGCCGGGACCGGCGCGGCCGGTGCGCTAGGGAGGCGCGGTCAACACCTAGGTCAGGTTCGGACGGCCGGCCCTGACGGGCCGGGCGGTCGAACCCGACCCCGGGCATGAGGTTCCGGCGCGTACGCGCCGTCCCCAGGATCCGACTTCAGTCTTCCTCGTGCTTCCGGTGCTTCGCGTACTCGGCGGCGAGCTGCTGCTGCACGTTCGGCGGCGCCTGCTCGTAGCGCGCGAGCGCCATCGTGTAGCTGCCGTGGCCGCCGGTCGCGGCCTTGAGGCGCGAGCCGTAGCCGTCGAGCTCCGCGAGCGGTGCGATGCCGATCACCGCGAGCGCGCCGGCCGCGAGCGTCTGCGTGCCGGTCACCTGGCCGCGGCGCGCGGACAGGTCGCCGGCGATATCGCCCATCTTGTCGGCCTGGCAGTGCACCTCGAGGTTGACGATCGGCTCGAGCACGATCGGGCGCGCCTTCGAGATCGCGTCGATGAACGCCTTCTTGCCCGCCGACACGAACGCGACCTCCTTCGAATCGACGGCGTGGCTCTTGCCGTCGTACACGATCACGCGCACGTCCTGCAGCGGATAGCCCGCGACGGGACCGACCGCGAGCACCTGCTCGACGCCCTTCTGCACGGCCGGCAGGAACTGCGTCGGGATCGTGCCGCCCTTCACCTCGTCGACGAACTCGAACCCGGCGCCGCGCGGCAGCGGCTCGATGCGCAGGTAGACCTCGCCGAACTGCCCCGCGCCGCCGGTCTGCTTCTTGTGCCGGTGATGTCCCTCGGCCTTGCCGGTGATCGTCTCGCGGTAGGGAATGCGCGGCGGCCGCGTCTCGACCTCGAGCTTGAACTGGCTCGCCATGCGCTCGAGCGCCGAGCGCAGGTGCAGCTCGCCCAGGCCCCGCAGCACCGTCTCGTTCAGCGTCGCGTCGTGCTCGACGCTGAGTGTCGGGTCCTCCGCGCACATCTTGTGAAGCACGTCGGAGAGCCGCTGCTCGTCGCCGCGTCGCTTCGGCGCGATCGCGAGCCCGTGCATCGGCGTCGGGAACGCGAGCGGCACCATGTGGATCCGGTCCTCGTCGTGGGAGTCGTGCAGCACGCAGTCGAACCCGATCTCGTCGACCTTCGCAACCGCGGCGATGTCGCCGGGGAACGCGCGGTCGATCTCGACGTGCTTCGCTCCCTGCAGCATGAGCAGGTGGCCCACCTTGAACGGCTTCTTGCTCTCGCCGACGTAGAGCTGCGTGTCCTTCGTCACCGTCCCCTGGTGAACCCGGAAGACGCCGAGCTTGCCGACGAACGGGTCGACGACGACCTTGAAAACGTGTGCGAGCACGTGTTTCGCGGGGTCGGGCTCCGAGCGGAACTCGACGGCCGAGGCGCCCTCGCCCTTCGTGAACATCGGCGGGTTGCCTTCCGCGGGGTTCGGGGCCAGCTTCACGAGCACGTCGAGCAGCTCGGACACGCCGGCCCCGGTGCGCGCCGACACGAAGCAGACCGGCACGAGGTGGCCCTCGCGCAGCGCCTTCTCGAATGGGGCGTGCAGCTGCTCCGCCTCGATCGAATCGCCCTGCTCGAGGTACTTCGCCATCAGCTCCTCGTCGACCTCGATCACCTGGTCGACGAGCGCCTGGTGCGCCTCGGCCACCGACGAGAAGTCGGCGGTGCCGGACGGATTGAAGAAGCAGTCGACGACGCGCCGGCCGCCGTCGGCCGGCAGGTTGATCGGCAGGCACTCGTTGCCGAACGCCGCGCGGATCGCCGCGAGCACGCCGGGCACGTCGACGTTCTCCGCATCGATCCTGTTGACGATCACGATGCGGCACAGGTGCCGGTCGGCCGCCCATTCCATCATGCGCGACGTGATCATCTCGATGCCGCTCGCTGCGTTCACGACGACCGCCGCGGTCTCGACGGCGTCGAGCGCGCCGATCGCCTGCCCGATGAAATCGGGGAATCCGGGCGTGTCGATCAGGTGGATGCGTGCGCCGGGCGTGTCGACGTGCAGGACCGACGCGCGCAGCGAATGCTGGAACTGCTTTTCGAGCGGGTCGAAGTCGGAGACCGTCGTACCCTTCTCGACGCTGCCGGCCGCGGGGATCGCGCCGGCCCTCGCGAGCAGCGCCTCGGCGAGCGTCGTCTTGCCGGCGCCGCCGTGGCCCACGAGCGCGACGGTGCGAATGCTGCTGGTGGCGAAATCCGCCATGGTCTCCTCCGGGGTCTCGGGTAGTGGGTTGGGTTGTTGCCGCGCGCGTACGTTTCGGTGTTCCGGGTCAGAGGCGTATGGGCGGGCACGGGAGGCCCGCCCGGGAGGCGCCGGGCAACGTGGGGCGATGGCATGTTCGCGGACGCCGGGTCGAAATGAGAGTCAGTTCTTCATTTCTGGCTGGAACGCTGCGCTCGAGGCTCAATTGAGAGTCCCAGCCACGTCACCCAACTGATAGGTGGACGCCGTCCGTCGCGACTTGGCTAGCAGCTCTCGCCGTGGTGTCTATTGCGTCTGTACCGTAACGTTATCAACAAACACCGTGTTGTCCTGTCCATCCGGGTTATATCCCTTCAGGATGACTTGGTGCGGCTGCGCCGTCCGGGTAAACCAATCACTCAGACAGAACCCATAGGCAGCAGGCGACCCCACCGGCGGCGCTGGCGGCGTAAGCAGTTGCCCAATCTGGATGCCGTCAGCCCAGACGCGAAGCTTCAGGGTGGATCCGTTGGTGGTTCGCTGCGTGCAGCGGAACTTCAAGCGCAACGTCGCACCGTTGAACTGGATCGTCTGCTCAGCCCGCTTCTCACCTTGAATGAACGCAACCTGCACGCCATTCGGAGCCGTTTGCGCGCCAGTGAATAGGCTGTTGTTGCCCGAAATCCCCGATTGCCCGGTCGGTGATACTGGATCCCACAGCCACGAGGAACCTGCGGGGTTGCTAACGTAGTTGCCTGGGCCAACGACCGGTTGCTCAAAACTAGGATTGGCGAAGACCGGGGCCGTTCCAAGGACGGTTATGGTCGTGGTTGACGAGCTTGCAACTGCGCCGCGATTGTCCACGACTAGAGCACGTAAGACGTAGATCCCTGGCTGCACGCTCAACCAGTCATGCTTAAAGGGGGAAGTCGTGTCCGTCCCCAATAGTTTGTCATTCGCGTAGAAACGAACACGAGCTATCGATCCATCTGAATCAATTGCGTTTGTCGAGATCGTTACCGTGGCGCCTGCAGAAAACTGCGCTCCGTTGCTGGGGCTTGTGATAGACGCAGTTGGCGGATTATTGGTCTGAGTTGGACCGATCGACGCCGATGCCGGAAGCGCCCAACCAATCCAATCGGTGTTACCCACGAGTTGGGAGTAGTTGCCTCCGGTATACCCATCCGTTGTGGCGGAACAGTCCTGACCGTTAGCACCTGCACCAGGGAAGAGCACGTAGTCATCCCTTGTTGCGTCGTACTTCCGGCATAGTCTCACTGCCCCACTCGGCTGAGCGAGCGTCGTCGGGAAGATAAAGCCTTCTATGCCGTCCAACTTGTACCCAGTTCCGGGGTTTGACAGGTCCTTTGTACCGTTTAGGTAGTAGCCCGTGTAATAGCGAACAGTCAGTTCGTCGGTTGTATAGAAATGGCTAGTGTGCGCTGGATTGGGAGTGCAGACAGGATTGAAAACATTGGGCGGGTTTGTAAGGAGCTCATCGCCGCATCGGTAAC
>JAKLIE010000519.1 GCA_022709775.1 Pseudomonadota bacterium | reverse complement strand
GTCGACGGATGCGCCGCCGCCAGCCTCACGACGCCGGGCGGCACCGCCGCATCGGCCACGGCGGCGACGACCGCCTCGCCTCGGCCCTGCCGGACACGCACCTGTGCGCCGTCGGCGATGCCGAGCTTCTCGAGCAGCGACCGGTGGACGCGTGCCCGCGGGGGCTTCGCATCGGCGGTCAGCTGCAGCGACTCCGCGCGCCGCACCAGCGGATCGGCGAAGTAGATCGGGACGTCGGCGACGCGCTCGAGCGGCGCGGGTTGCGTGGCCGGCGCGGCGATCGGCGCGGCCGTCGCATTGGAGAGCCGGCCCGCGATCGCCTCGGCGGCGGGCACGATCTCGGCGCGCACCTCGTCGATCGACTCGAAGCCGAAGCCCGGGAGTCCCAGCATCGACCCGAGCACGCGCAGCACCTTCCACGCGGGTCGCGTCTCGCCCAGCGGCTTGACGACGCCGTTGAACGACTGCACGCGCCCCTCGCAGTTGACGAAGGTGCCCGCCGTCTCGGTGAACGGCGCGACCGGCAGCAGCACGTCCGCGTAGGTCGCGCCGTGCGCGAAGGGGCTCATCACGACGACGAGCTCTGCGCCGTCGAGCGCGGCGCGCGCCGCGACCGGATTGGCGCAGTCGAACTCGGGTTCGGCGTGCAGGAGCAGGTACGCCTGGCGCGGCTCGTCGAACATGGCGCGCGCGTCCAGACCGCCGGCCGCGGGCTGCGCGCCGACGAGTCCCGCCCCGACCGCATTCGCCCCTTCGACGAACGTGCCGAGCGTGCCGCCGAGGACGTCCGCGAGTGCCTGCGCGAGCGCGCGGATTCGCGCGGCCTCCGCGTGCTGCACGGCCGCGTTGCCGAGGAACACGGCACGCTTCGATCCGGTCAGGAGGCTCGCCGCGATCGCCTGGGCCGACGCGCGAGGCTCGATCCCCGCGAGCGCCTGCGGAACCGGCTTGCCGGCGCCCTGCGCCGCCGCGACGACGATGGCGGCGAGCGCGGACGGCAGGGAGGACGGCGGAACGATCGCCTTGTGTGCGACCGGCATCAGCCAGTCGTCGTCGACCGCGTGCAGCATCGACACCTGCGTGCCGCGCTTCGCGGCCTGACGCAGGCGCTGCGCGACCAGCGGGTGGTCCTTGCGCAGGAAGCTCCCGACGACGAGCACGCGGTCGAGCGTGCCCACGTCCGCGATCGGCATTCCGAGCCACGGGATCCCCGCGAGCGAGCGGTCGTCGGAGAAGTCGGACTGGCGCAGCCGGTGGTCGACGCTGGCGCTGCCGAGCCCGCGCGCGAGTCGCGAGGCGAGCGCGAGCTCCTCGAGCGTCGATTGCGACGACGCGAGCACGCCGATCGCGCCGCCGCCGTGCTTCGCGGCGACGGACTTGAGCCCGCCGGCGACGGTCTCCAGCGCCGTGGCCCAGTCGACGTCGCGCCACTCGCCGTTCACCTTGATGCGCGGAGAGACGAGCCGCTCGCCCGAACCCAGCGCCTCGTAGCCGAACCGGTCCCTGTCCGAGATCCAGCACTCGTTCACCGCCTCGTTGTCGAGCGGCAGCACGCGCATCACGCGGTCGCCCTTCACCTGGACGACGAGGTTCGACCCGAGCGAGTCGTGCGGCGACACCGACTTGCGGCGCGCGAGCTCCCAGGTGCGGGCGGCGTAGCGGAAGGGCTTCGACGTCAGCGCGCCGACCGGACACAGGTCGATCATGTTGCCCGACAGTTCCGAGTCGACCGTGCGCCCGACGAACGTGACGATCTCCGAATGCTCGCCGCGGCCGCGCATCCCGAGCTCCATCACGCCGGCGATCTCCTGGCCGAAGCGGACGCAGCGGGTGCAGTGGATGCAGCGCGTCATCTCCTCGGCCGACACCAGCGGGCCGAGGTTCTTGTGGAACACGACGCGCTTGGGCTCGCCGTAGCGCGACGCCGACTTGCCGTAGCCGACCGCGAGGTC
>JAKLIE010000518.1 GCA_022709775.1 Pseudomonadota bacterium | reverse complement strand
CGACGCCGTACGGCGCGTCGTGGCCGGCGTTGCAGTAGACGAGGTCGCCGGTGTCGAGATCCAGGATGCCCGCGAAGGCCGTGACGAACAGCGCCTCGGTGTTGTCGCGCGAGATCTCGCGGTTCACCGTCGTCATCCAGGTGCCGACGTCGTCGTCGGGGTGACGCACGGCCGCGCTCTTCGCGAGTGCTTTGCTGACCGCCATGAAGATGCTGGCCGACAGCCCCTTGCCCGCGACGTCGCCCACGAGGAAGAAAAGGCGCCGCGCATCGAGCCGGAAGAAGTCGTAGAGGTCGCCGCCGACCTCGCGCGCCGGCACCATCGTCGCCGCCAGCTCGAAGCGAGCGTCGGCGCGGAACTGGTCGTCGCGCGGCAGCATCGCGACCTGGACCCGCCGCGCCGCCTCCATCTCGCCCGCCATGTGCGCCGACCGCTCGCGCTCGAGCTGCATCTCGCGGCGCAGCGCCCGGCGCTCGCGCGAGGCTTCGCCGAGCGAGAGCACGAGCAGCGTCGCGAACAGGACGAGCAGCGCGAGCCCCGGCGTCGCGGCGTCGAAGAGCCGCCGCTGCCAGGCGAAGGCCGCCAGCGCCGCGAGCGCCGGCACGACCATGGCCGCCACCGCGTAGGTCGCCGTCGCCGGCGTGCGCCACAGCGGCGCGGCGCGGATCAGGATCCCGCCGAGCACGACGAACAGCGCGATCTCGAGCGCGCGCGCCCACGTCGGCCGCATGATGAGCGCCTGCTCGAAAAGGTTCTCGATGAGCTGCGCGTGGATCTCCACGCCGGGCATGCGCTCGCCGAGCGGCGTGCCTTGGTAGTCGACCTGCACGAGCCCCGTCATGCCGACCAGCACGAACTTGGAGGCGATCATCTCGGGGTCGGCGCGGCCCTGCAGCACGTCGATCGCCGACACGAACCGCCGCGTGTCGTGGTGAGAGAAGTGGATGCGCGCGCCGCCGTCCGCTTCCGTGGGTGCCGAAAAGCTCCCCGCGACGATGCCCGCGATCTCGCCTCCGCGCATCCTGAGCCGCAGGACCGGCGCCCTGACCGCGACACGCAGCATCTCGATCGCGAACGCCGGAACCAGCGTGCCGTCGACGCTCGCCACCATCGGCAGGCGGCGGATCACGCCGTCCTCGCCGTCGTCGGGCGAGGCCGACAGCAGCCCGTGGCCGGACGCCGCACGCTCGAGCACCGGCAGGTTGTTGAGCACGCCCTCGAACTGCGCGACTCGCGTGTGCACGGAAGCGGCGTCGTTCGGCGAGGCGCCTTCGATCAGGATCGGCGTCGCGAACAGCGTCATGCCGGTCGGCTCCGGCGACCCTGCCATGCCCAGCACGACGCGAGTGGCGCCGATCGCCCGCGCGAGCTCGGTGTCGTGCGACGGCAGCGCCGAGAGCGACTGCGCGAGGTCCGCGTCGGTCGACGGCATGTTGTCGAGCCAATGCTCGGGCGAGCTGCGGTCCGTCTCGGGCATCAGGATGTCGAGCCCGATCGCGATCGGATTCGCGCGCGCGATCTCGCGCACGAGCTGCGCGAGCACGGTGCGGGGCCACGGCCACTGCCCGAGGGCGACGATGCTCTTCTGGTCGATCTCGACGATCGTCGCCGGCAGCGCCTTGACCGTGCGCGGCACCAGCGTCTGGCACGTGTCGAACCAGAGGAGCTGGATGCGCGAGATCCACGGCGGCTGCAACCAGAGCAACAGCGCGAGCGCCGCGAGGAGCAGGAGGCCGATCCACCGGACGCGCCCCATGCGCGGAGGATCCCCTCCGAAGCGGCCGGCGGGAGCGGAGTCCCGTTCCGGATCCGCGCCGGAGGTCACAACTCGATTTCCATCCCGTCGTACGCGGCGGTGACCGTCATCGGCGCGCCGGTCCGGCAGATCTCCTCGTAGCGCCGCGTGTCCGCGAGCACCCGCGCGATCGACGCGTCGTCGAACGCGGGCTCGTG
>JAKLIE010000517.1 GCA_022709775.1 Pseudomonadota bacterium | reverse complement strand
GAGCCCGCGCTCGCGCGCGATCCGCACCATGAGATCCGCGCCCTGCGACGCGCCGCCGACGCGCAGCACCGCGTCGCAGCGCGCGAGCAGGCGCTCGGCGATCGGATGGAACATCTCGTCGAACGCGGCGTCGCCGACGCGTCGCGATCCGGCGAGCGCCGCGAGCGGGAGCGCGAACCACTCGCCGAGCACCGGGACGTGCCCCGCGCGGTAGAGGGGCAGCGCGTACGCCTCCATCGCGCGGACGTTCGCCGCCATCTTCGCCGGATCGTCGCCGGTGCCCGATCGGTACGGACCCGCGACCAGGACCATCAGGCTCCGGTCGGCAGTCATCGGCTGCCGCGCCTGCCGGTCGCGCGCATGCCCGTCGCGCGTCAGCAGTTGCCGGGCGCGGCGCAGCGCCGGTAACCCGCGACGCCCTCGATCACGCCGTTGCGGGTGTTGAAGTAGTAGTCGAGGCCCAGCCCGCCCCCGCCGGGGCCGGCGAGGAAGCCCGCGAAGTTGCCCGCGACGATCGGCTGGCACGCGGCGCCGGCGCAGGTCGCCGTCCCGCCGGTGCCTCCGGTCGAGAACAGCGGGCCGAGCAGGCTCGCGGTCCCGCTCATCGTGTAGGTCGCGTCGGTGAAGCCGACCTGCAGGTTGTTGAGCGTCACCTGCGCGATCGTGAAGTTGACCGCGATGCGCCCGCCCGAGATCAGGTTGCCGACCTCGCCGGTCGAGGAGTCCGTCGGCCGGGTGCCGCCGACCGGCGCGTACTCGACGAGTCCCGAGGTCGGAAGGTCGGACGCGAGGACGCCGTAGACGTAGTGCAGGTTGCCGCCGTCGTTGTGAACGACGGTGCCGTTGGGCAGCTGCTGCGTGATCGTCGATCCCGGGCCTTCCCAGCGGCCCCAGTTGAGCGCCGCGCCGTTCGACGGATGCGAGCCCGTGTCGACGACGCTCGCGCTTCCGAGCGTCGCGACGAGCGCCCCGGTGTCGATCGCGATCAGCCGCCCGGAGGCGTCGAGCTGCGTGCGCTGCGCGCCGAGGTTCACGGCGAATTCGAGCGTCGCCTCGTCCGAGCCGATGATGCCGACGACCGGCGTGTCGAACGGCTCGAGCTGCGTGAGGTCCTGCGTCGACTGGTACACGAACGCGAACCCGACGAAGTTCCACGGCTGGTTCAGCGCGCCGAACGGGATCTCGGGCACCTTGCGGAAGCCGATCTCCGACGGGACGTTCACCGCCGCGAGCTGCTTGCCGACGAGGCGGCTCGACAGGAACGACGGCGGGCCGATCAGGCGCGCCGGCACGCCGCCGTCGGGCACGACGAAGAACTCGCGCGACGCGAACGTCGCCGACGCGGCGGGCGTGATCGCGATCACGCTGCCGTCGTACACGCCGCCGTAGAGGCCCGCGGCGGCCGGCGGCTCGTCGGGCGTCTCGCGACACTGGCCGGGCTCGCAGATCTCGAGCTGGTAGTGCGTGCCCCGGATGCCGATCGTCGCCTGCGTCGTCAGCACCCGGTAGGTGTCGCGGTTCACCTGGCCGATCTCGCCGGTCACCGTCCGGAACCCGCCGCGGACGAGCCGGAACACCGCGCGCTCGCTGCCGTCGGCGCGTCCCGCGAACGCGTACGCCTCGATGCGGAACTCGCTGCCGGGCTTGATCGCGACGAGCGCGTCGTCGGAGAAGCGGATCTGCGCGTGGCCGTCCGCGCCGGTGACGATCGCGTCGCCGACGCCCACGTTGGCGCCGGCGGAGAGCCTCACGCGATCGGCGCCGCGGACGGCGGCGACGTCGCCGACCGCCATCACGACGCGGCCGGCCTGCGCGAGCGCGGCGCCGGAGGCGAGCAGGGCGCAGAGTGCGACGAACCAGGCGAGGACGAGCCTGGCCCGGGCAGGGGCGACGGCGCGGGCGGCATTCATCGGTTCCCCCGTCACTTGAAGTCGTAGCGGAGCTTCGCCGCGACGACGTAGCGGTCGTACTGGT
>JAKLIE010000516.1 GCA_022709775.1 Pseudomonadota bacterium | reverse complement strand
ACGTCGCCACGAGAGCGACGACGCACCGTTATCGGTTCCGGACCGCGCAGGGCGCGGCCGGACCGGTGGAGGAAGGGATGGACCTGTCCGACTGGATCGAGCGTCAGTCCGCGTTCGCACCCGCGAAGGCGGCGCTCGCCTGCGCCGGGCGGCGCCTGAGCTACGCCGACCTCGCGGACGAGGTCCGGCGAACCGCAGCCGCCCTGGCCGCCGCAGGCGTCGCCCGAGGCGACCGTGTCGCGCACCTGGGCTACAACGGGATCGAGCAGATCGCGCTGCTCTTCGCGTGCGCCCGGATCGGCGCGCTGTTCGTACCTCTGTCGTGGCGCCTCGCGCCGCCCGAGCACCGCACGATGCTCGCCGACTGCCGGCCGCGCGTGCTCGTCGCGACCGATCCCTTCGTCGAGCCGACCGACGGGATCGCCGATGCGCTGGCCGGCCTCGTGCGCGTGGGCATCGGCGCGCACCGCGACGGCTGGATGACCTGGGAGCGCTTCCTCGACGCCGGCAATGGCGCGCCACCGGGCCGGCTCGGCGACGGCGAGGACGCGCCGGTGCTGCTCTGCTACACCTCCGGCTCGACGGGGCTGCCCAAGGGCGTCGTGCTGAACCAGAACGCGCTGTTCCACAACGCGGTCAACAGCACGCACATGCACGACCTCTCGAGCGCCGACGTCGTGCTGACGACGCTGCCGCTCTTCCACGTCGGCGGCCTCAACATCCAGACGCTGCCGGCGCTGCACGCCGGCGCGACCGTCGTGCTGCATCCGCGCTTCGAGCCGCCGCTGGTGATCGACGCGCTCGAGCGCGAGGGCATCACGCTGACCGTGCTCGTGCCCGCGCAGCTCGAGCTCCTGGCCCGCGACCCGCGCTGGCAGCGCGCCGACCTCTCGCGGTTGCGCTCGATCACGACCGGCTCGACGATCATCGGCGAGGGGTTCGTGCGCAAGAATCTCCATCGCGGCGTGCCGCTCATGCAGGTCTACGGCTCGACCGAGACCTGCCCGCTCGCGGCCTACCAGCGGGTCGACGACGCGCCGCGGCACCCGGGGTCGATCGGCAAGCCGGCACTGCACTGCGAACTCCGGCTCGTCGACGAGCAGGGCCGGGACGTCGCCGCCGGCGAGTCCGGCGAGATCTGGGTCCGCGGGCCCAACGTGATGGACGGCTACTGGGACAAGCCGCGCGAGACGGCCGCGGTGCTGGAGGGCGGCTGGTACCGCACCGGCGACGTCGCGCACGCCGACGCCGAGGGCTGGCTCTACGTCGACGGGCGCCGCCGCGACGTGATCATCTCCGGCGGTGAGAACGTCTACCCCGCCGAGATCGAGAACGTGCTGGCCACCTGCCCCGAGATCGCCGAGGTGGCGGTCGTCGGACGGCCCGACGAGCGCTGGGGCGAGGCCGTGGTCGCGATCGTCGTGCCCGCGAACGGGGCGCACCTGTCGCGCGAAGCGGTGTGCGCGCTCCTCGACGGTCGCGTCGCCCGCTACAAGCATCCGCGCGACGTCGTCTTCGCCGACGCCCTGCCCCGCACCGCGCTCGGCAAGGTCAGGCGCGAGGACCTGAAACGCCTGGCGCGCCACGAGAACGTCGCGGGGCCCGCATGATCGGCAACGAACGGTTCCAAGGCGCTCGCCCCCTCGGTCGTGAGGGGGGAAGCGAAGCCGCGCATGCGGAAAATCCGGGGAAGGCTTCCCGGTGAACCAGCGAAAGGAACACTGATGGGCGCCAGAATCGGCATCGACGTCGGCGGAACGTTCACCGACTTCATCCTCACGCGCGACGAGGCGCCGCCGCTGCTGCACAAGGTGCTGTCGACACCGGCCGACCCGTCCATCGCCGTGGTCACCGGCATCGCGGAGCTCGCCGCGATGGTCGACCCGGCGCGCGGCGTCGAGTCGTTCGCCGCGTCGATCGAGACGATCGTGCACGGCACGACGGTCGCCACGAACGCCACGCTCACCGGCACGG
>JAKLIE010000515.1 GCA_022709775.1 Pseudomonadota bacterium | reverse complement strand
CGGTGAGCTTCGCGCGGTGCGCGGTGCGCTCGCGATGGTGCTCTCGGCGCGCCACGACGGCCGCGCGTTCGTGCTGCCGCATGCGAGCGCGGCCGAGGCGGCGCTCGTCCCCGATGCGTCGGTGCATCCGGCGCGCACGCTGCTCGAGGTGTGCGCGCACCTGACCGGCGACGCGCCGCTAGCGAGGCTCGCGCCGACGCCCGTCGACGCGGTGCCGGCGAGCGCGCCGGATCTCGCGGAGGTCTGCGGCCAGCATCGCGCGAAGCGGGCGCTGGAGATCGCCGCGGCAGGCGATCATTCGCTGCTGCTCTGCGGTCCGCCGGGCGCGGGCAAGTCGATGCTCGCGCAGCGCCTGCCTTCGCTACTGCCGCCGCTCGACGAGGACGAGGCGCTCGAGGTCGCGGCGATCGCCTCGCTCGCGGGACGCTTCGATCCGGCGCGCTGGCGGGTGCGCCCCTACCGCGCGCCGCACCACACGGCGAGCGCGGTCGCGATCGTCGGCGGCGGGAGCCATCCTCGCCCCGGCGAGATCTCGCTCGCCCATCGGGGTGTGCTGTTCCTCGACGAGCTGCCCGAGTGGGAGCGGCGAGTGCTCGAGGTGCTGCGCGAGCCGATCGAGTCGGGGATCGTGCAGATCTCGCGCGCGGCGCGGCAGAGCGTGTTCCCGGCGCAGTTCCAGCTCGTCGCCGCGATGAATCCCTGCCCGTGCGGATGGCTCGGCCACCCGAGCGGGCGATGCCGCTGCTCGCCCGATCGCGTGCTGGCCTACCGCAGCCGCATCTCGGGGCCGCTCCTCGACCGCATCGACATCGCGATCGACGTGCCCGCGCTTCCGCCCGGCGAGATCGCCGTCGCGCGCGACGCGCCCCCGATGGAGCCGTCGTCGCGTGTGCGCGAGCGCGTGGCCGCGGCACGTGCGCGGCAGCGCGCGCGGCAGGGGGTCTGCAACGCCAGGCTCGCGGTGGCGGACCTGCAGCGTCACGGCATGCCGGACGACGACGCCCGCTCGCTCGCGGCGCGTGCGATGGAACGCTTCGGGCTCTCGGCCCGCGCCTACCATCGCATCCTCAAGGTCGCGCGGACGATCGCCGATCTCGCCGGGGCCGACACGGTCGGATCGACGCACGTCGCCGAGGCGATCGCGCTCCGGCGCGTCCACGCGGCAGGCGCGTCACCGCACGAAACGGCCGCATCGGGGCGCTAGCGTCCCCTGCCGCATGCGTGCCTCGCGTCGACCGTTCAGACCGGAGGCGCCGCCGGCTGCCGGGGCGCATCGGCCTCGTGCGCGGCGGCATCCAGCGCTCCGGCGATGCGCGAGCCGAGGACGCTCGCCCGCCACGATTCGATCACGCTGAGGTGGTGCCCCGGGACGTCGACGACGGTCACGCCGCGCATCGCGTAGCGCCCCCAGCCGAGTTGCGGGTCGGCGATGGAAGGCGGGTCGACGGCGCGGAAGACCGTGATCGCGCCGTCGAACGGGCGGAGCTCGTGCCGGCCCATCGCGCCCAACAGTCCCGGTACGAACGGCGGCATGACGGCGGACGCGCGGAGCGCGAGGCGAGGCAGCGACCTTCGCAGAAGGGCGCGCACGCCGAGCGCGAGGGACACCCGTGCGCGCGCCGGCACGTGCGCACGCGGCAGGCGCCATATCGGGGTCGACAGGTCGAGATAGCCCCCGTCGAGCCCTTGCGTCGCCGTGTCGATCACGCCCAGGAAGGCGATCTCGCGGCCGCGTCGCGCGAGCTCGCGGGCGATCTCGACGGCGATCATGCCGCCGATCGAGTAGCCGATCAGCAGGTAGGGGCCCTGCGGCTGCGCGGCGAGCATCGTGTCGACGCAATGCCCCGCCGTCTCGGCGATCGACACGCGTTGCCTGAGCCGTATCAGCGAGAGGCCCGAGACGGGCCTGCGCGCGTCGAGATGCCGGAGCAGCGGGCCGAACCAGATCGGATCGCCGACCATTCCCGGCACGAACCACAG
>JAKLIE010000514.1 GCA_022709775.1 Pseudomonadota bacterium | reverse complement strand
AACCTGCCCGCGCTCCAGAAGGCGGCCACGACCGGCGGTCACCTCGTTCCCGCGCTCGACCCGGACGGCGTCGTCAGGCGCGTCCCCATGGTGATGCGCTACCGTGACGGCTACTACCCGGCGCTCGCACTCGCGACGGCGGCGGTCGCGGTCGAGGCGAAGGCGATCCGTCCGCGGTTCGACGCCAACGGCGACCTCGACGCGATCGACGCGGGCGGCCTCGTGGTGCCGGTGGCGCGCGACGGGACGGCGCTCGTCCCGTTCCGGGGCCCGCCGGGGAGTTTCAGGACCTGGCCGGCCGCGGACGTTCTCGACGGGCGCGTCGCGCCGGACGCGTTCGCCGGCGCGATCGTCCTCGTCGGGACCAGCGCGATCGGGCTGCTGGACCTGCGGTCGACGCCGCTCGCCCCGGATTTCCCCGGCGTCGAGATCCAGGCGAACCTCGTGTCGGGCATGCTCGGCGGCGAGCTCCTGAGCGTGCCTGCGGGCGCGCGCGAGATCGCCGCGCTGATCGTGCTCGTCGCGGGGCTCGTCGCCGTGTTCGCGCTGCCCTGGCGCCGGCCGGTCGCGAGCATCGCCGGCATCCTCGTCCTCGCTGTCGCCGTCGTCGGCGTCGCCTGGTACTTCTGGACGCGGCAGAACGCCGTCGTGGGGGTCGCGCCGGCGCTCGCGATGCTCTCGCTGCTCCTCGTCTGGAACCTGCTGTCGGGATTCCTGCGCGAGGCGCGCGAGACGCGGTCGCTCGCCGGCATGTTCGGCGAATACGTTCCGCCGGAACGCGTGGCGCAGATGCGGGCGAGCGGCGAGCGCTTCTCGCTCGAGGGCGAGAGCCGCGAGATGACGGTGCTGTTCTCCGACATACGCGACTTCACCTCGCACTCCGAGCGGCTCGCGGCGCGCGAGCTGTCCGCGCTCCTCAACGACTACCTGTCGTCGATGACCTCGGCGATCCACGAGCGGCGCGGGACCGTCGACAAGTACGTGGGCGACGCGATCATGGCGTTCTGGGGCGCGCCGGTCGCGAACGCGACGCACGCCGCCGACGCGGTGCGCGCGGCGCTGGCGATGCAGCGGGCGATGCCGGCGAACCGCGAACGCTACGCCGCGCGCGGCTGGCCGCCGATCGCGATGGGCGTCGGCGTCAACACCGGGACGATGAGCGTCGGCGACATGGGCTCGCGCTTCCGCAAGGCGTACACGGTGCTGGGCGATGCCGTGAACCTCGCGTCGCGCCTCGAGGGGCTCACGAAGGTCTACGGCGTGCCGATCCTGTGCGGCGAGGCGACGCGCGCGGCCGTAAACGGGATCGTGTGGCGCGAGATCGACCGCGTCCGGGTCAAGGGCCGCGCGAAGGCGGTCGCGATCTTCGAGCCGCTCGCGGAGGAGGGCGACGCGCCGTCGCGCGAGCGCGCGTCCCGCTTCGAGGCGGCACTCGCGCACTACCGTGCGCGGCGCTTCGACGAGGCGCGCGCGGCGTTCGGCGCGATCGCGCAGGGCGGACCGGACCGTGCGCTCGCGACGCTGTTCGCCGCCCGCTGCACCGCGTTCGCCGCCACGCCGCCCGCGCAGGACTGGGACGGCGCCTGGAGCTTCCTCGACAAGTGACGCGGCGAGCGTCGCGCGTCAGGAATCGGAGACGGTCGCGAAGTCCGCCGGCATCACGATCTCGAGGAGCTCGAGGTCGTCGGAGTGGCCGAGCTCGGTGTGGCGGATGCCGGGCGGCTGGTGGACGCAGGTGCCCGGCACGAGCGTCACCTCGCCCGCGCCTTCGTAACGGAACCGGATCCAGCCCTTGAGGCAGTAGATCATCTGGAACCCGACGTCGTGGTGATGGCGCTCGCCGACGACCGGCACGCCGGGGCGCGCGCGGATCACGTGCGCGACGGCCTTGCCGTCGGTCGCCTCGCGGATGCCGAGGTCGCGGTATTCGAAGAACGCGCGCAACCCCCGCGCTTCGAACGTCGAGTCGTCGGCATGGCTC
>JAKLIE010000513.1 GCA_022709775.1 Pseudomonadota bacterium | reverse complement strand
TTCGCGTGACCGGGAGCGCGGTGTCGACGAGGAGGCTCCGCGCGACCTCGTAGCGCACGTCGTCGAGCACGGCCAGGAACGTCGTACCCTGGATGCGCAGCCGCCGGGCGAGCGTGCGCCGGTGCATCGAGAACTGCTCCGCGAGCGACGCGGCCTTGCCGTCCCCTTCGAGCAGCAGCGTCCGCAACGCGCGGTAGAGGAGCGGCAGCAGGGCGCCGTCGAACTGCCGCGCCACCTCCGCCTCAACCGCTCGCAGTCGATCCGGGTCGGCGCCGGCGATCGGGCGATCGAGCTCGCGCGCGGGAAACTCGATCGCGGCATGGTCCGCATCGAACGCGAGCCTGCAGCGAAAGTGCGCGCGATAGGCGCCGGTGTCGAGCGGCCGCTCGCGTGGGAGGTTTACCGCCTCCGGATTCCAGTCGGCACCGCGAAGTTCGCGGAGGCTGGCCGCGGCCGCGGCCAGCAGGACGTCGTACGTCGCCGCGAGGTCGTGGGTCGCCGGGTGGTAGACGGCGAATCCGAGCTTCGCGCGGCCGGCGGACACCGACAGATGCGGCGCGAAGCCCTGGCTGTAGAGGCGCTGATGAACCGCGTAGCTCGCGAGCCCGTCGCCGACGGTCGCACTGTTGCGGATCAGCTCGCCCAGGAGGCCGATCTGCGCGAGCGCGAACCGCTTGCCGACCCGCACGCCGATCTCCGGGCAGTCCGCCCGGCGTGCGGCCTCGACGAGCACGCGCACCCCGGCCTCGAACAGGATCCACCGGTCGGGGCCATCCAGCGCGTCGGCAGGCAACCCCGCGTCGATCAACACGGACGCCGGGTCGACGCCCAGCTCCGCGAGCACGGGCGGAAGCGAGCAGAGGACGCCGACGCGCTGGCGCCACGCCTCGGGTGGCGGTCCCTGCACGCGGTGAGCGTCGGCTCGGGCCTCGCCGTCTTCCGCGTCGACGGCATTCGCGCTTCTCGTCATGTCGGGCAGCCCGGACGTCCAACCGCGCAATCTGCCGGAGATTTCGCTGCCACGCAAACGTGGGCGGACGCAGCCCGTTCGATCGCCAAACCGGGGTCAGATTCGAATCTGACCCCGGTGCTGAATCTGACCTCGGTCTGGTCAGTCCTGCTGCCACGGCAGGCCGCGGAACCGCCAGCCGTTCGACCGGTCGCGGCGACCCTGGCCGTCGAGGTCGCCCTCGAAGCCCTCGGCGACGTTGTAGGCGTGACGGTAGCCGGCGCGCGTCGCCGCGACGGCGGCCGAGATCGAGCGACGCCCGCTGCGGCACAGGAACAGGATCGGCACGTCCTTCGGTAGCGCCGCTTCCAGTTCCTCGACGAAGCGCGGATTGCGGACGAGATCGAGCCCGGTCGCCCACGCGACGTGCAGCGACTGCGGGACGCGACCGACGAACTTGCGCTCCTCTGCGCTGCGGACGTCCACGAGCACCGCCGCGCCCGTTTCCGCGAGGTTCCACGCGGTGCGCGGGTCGACGTCGCCCGCGTATTCGCGGCCCTCGTCGATCGCCGCGCGCCGCGCCGCCTGAAGTTCCGGATCGAGCGCGCGTTCTTCGTTGTCCCGCATGCGGAAGTCTCCGGGGATGACGATGGCCGGCGCGCCGGCGGCGAACGCGCCCGGCGCGGCAGAAGCCAAGCGTATCAGGACGCGGAGCCGGACGAAGAACGAGCGGTCGAAGGGCGCGAGGCGGCGCGCGGGATCGCCCGACCCAGGTCGAGAACCCGACTC
Source organism: Pseudomonadota bacterium (assembly GCA_022709775.1). The sequence goes on along the minus strand of JAKLIE010000513.1, from coordinate 250 downwards.
GCTTCGTCCCCGGAACGTGGATCGACCCACGTTCCGGCGGCGGGGCGCGCATGGACCGACGCCGCGCGCTCCGCGAGGTCGCGCAGTAGCCCGAGCCCCACGGGCCACGGACCATGCCCGGACTCCGCGTTGATGTGTCCCGCCCGCCCGGCGCTCGCCAGCCGGCTGCCCCATTCCACGGCGAGCGCGCCCGCCGTCACGAACCTGAGCCACGGATCGTTCGTGCTCGCGACGAGCGTCGAGGGGAAGG
>JAKLIE010000512.1 GCA_022709775.1 Pseudomonadota bacterium | reverse complement strand
TACCCGATCCCCGAGGTGAACCGGCTCATGCACGCGTTCATGGCGGGCGCGAAGGAAGCGAACCCGAAGGTCGAGTTCTACGTCACCTTCATCGGCTCGTGGTTCGACCCGCCGAAGGCGAAGGAGGCGGCGTTCGCGATGATCGAGAAGGGCGCCGACGTCATGTACGCCGAGCGCTTCGGCGTCTCCGACGCGGCGAAGGAGAAGGGCAAGCTCGCGATCGGCAACGTGATCAACACGCAGGCGCAGTACCCGGACACGGTCGTCGCGAGCGCGCTGTGGAACATGGAGCCCACGATCGACCGTGCGATCAAGGCGGTGAAGGAAGGCAAGTTCAAGCCAGAGGACTACGGCCCGTACTCGACGATGAAGCACAGGGGGAGCGAGCTCGCGCCGCTCGGCACCTTCGACGCGAAGGTGCCGAAGGAGATCAAGGACAAGGTCGCGGCGAAGGAGAGGGCGATCCTCGACGGGAAGTTCGCCGTCAAGGTCGTCGAGACCGAGCCGAAGTCGACGGCCAGGTAGTTCGGTGACCCGCGACGACGCCCCGGTGTCCCCCGGGGCGTTTTCGTTGCGGGCGCGGGAACGGCGTCAGGCCGAAGCGTGACTCACGGGAGCGGGCCGACGGCCGGGGTTCGATGAGCGAGCGCGTCCTGCAACTCGCCGGCATCACGAAGCGCTTCGGCGCGCTGGTCGCGAACGACGGCATCTCGCTCGAGCTCTCGCGCGGCGAGATACTCGCGCTCCTCGGCGAGAACGGCGCCGGCAAGTCGACGCTGGTGTCGATCCTGTTCGGGCACTACGTCGCGGACGCGGGCTCGATCGAGGCGTTCGGCGCCGCGCTGCCTCCGGGCGATCCGGCCGCCGCGCTCGCGGCCGGCGTGGGCATGGTCCACCAGCACTCGACGCTCGCCGACAACCTGTCGGTGCTCGACAACGTGATGCTGGGCACCGAGCCGCTGTGGCGGCCGGCGTCGCGCCGGCGCGAAGGGCGCGCCCGCCTCCTCGCCACCGCGCACCGCTTCGGCCTCGCAGTCGATCCCGATGCCCGCGTCGCGAAGCTGTCGGTGGGCGAGCGGCAGCGCGTCGAGATCCTGAAGGCGCTCTACCGCGACGCGCGCGTGCTGATCCTCGACGAGCCGACCGCGGTGCTGACGCCGCAGGAGAGCGAGGCGCTGTTCGCCACGCTGCGCGGGATGGTCGCCGAGGGGCTGTCGGTGATCTTCATCAGCCACAAGCTCGACGAGGTGCTGCGCGTGTCCGACCGGATCGCGGTGCTCCGCGCCGGCCGGCTCGTCGCGACGAAGGCCGCGCGCGACACGACGAAGTCGGAGCTCGCCGAGGTCATGGTCGGTCGCGCGATTCCGCCGCCGGTCGCGAAGCCGCACTCGCGCGGCGAAGCCGTCTGCGTGATCGACCGCGTGTCGATGCTCGGCGAGCGCGCGTCCGCGCGTCTCGACGGCGTGTCGCTCTCGCTCCACGCCGGCGAGATCGCGGCGGTCGCCGGCGTGTCGGGCAACGGCCAGGCCGCGCTCGTCGAGCTCCTGTGCGGGTTGCGCGAGGCCGACGAGGGCTGCGTGAGGCTCGGCGGGGCGCCGATGCCGGCCGATCCGTCCGCGTGGATCGCCGCGGGCACGGCCCGCATCCCCGAGGACCGGCGCGACACCGGAACGATCGGCGACCTGCCGGTGTGGGAGAACGCGATCGCCGAGCACTACCGCAAGCCGTTCGCGAGCGCGGGCGTCGTGAGGCGCGGCGAGGCGCGGTCGTTCGCGCGCGGGCTCGTCGACCGCTACGACGTGCGGGGCGGCGGCATCGACACGCCGGCGCGCGTGCTCTCCGGCGGCAACATGCAGAAGCTGATCCTGGGCCGCGCGCTGTCGGGCGGCGCTGCGCGGCCCGAGAACTTCGTTCCGACGCTCATCGTCGCGAGCCAGCCGACCTGGGGGCTCGACGCGGGCGCGGTCGCGTGGGTGCACCAACAGCTG
>JAKLIE010000511.1 GCA_022709775.1 Pseudomonadota bacterium | reverse complement strand
GCCGCGGCGGGCGGCCATGCGGCCATCGCGAGCCACAGCTGGGACCACAACCACGACCTCGCGGCGCACCTGATGGGCGGCGCGCGCGCGACCGGGACGTTCCGCTCGATCGACACCTACGCGCTCGCGGAAGCCGAGATCGCGCATGCGACCGCGCACCTGAGGCGCGTCGCGCCGAACCCCGGCGACCGGCTCTTCGCGTACCCGTACGGCGAGTCGAACGACTACCTGGTGCGCGACTACTTCCCGCACAACCACGTGCGCATCGGCGTGGATGCGGCGTTCGGCGACGGCGCGAGGCCGATGACCGCCGGCGACGACCGCTGGAACCTGCCGCGCTACGTCTGCGGCCGCGACTGGTCGAGCCCGGACGGGCTCGAGGCGCTGCTGGCGAGGGTCTGAGGGGCCGGAGACGACTCCCGGGATGCCCGCCGCCCGCGCGTCGGCGGGCGTTCGCGGCGCGCGAAAGCCGCCGCGAGTCCGGCGGGTCAGAAGGGCCCCAGGGCGGCCACGCGCGCGAGCAGCGCCTCGCGCTCCGCGGCGGGCAGCGCGCGCTGCCAGCACACGATCACGTGAGGATGCGGCGTGCGCTCGTATCCGGACCGCAGGTCGACGCGCTCGGCCCGCGGTTCGCCGACGTGCCCGAACAGCGCGATCGCGTCGGACAGCATCTCCTGCGTTCGCCGGTGCAGGAACTCCATCACCCCGCCGGCGGCACGGATGCGGGCGCGATGCGCGGGCGGAAGCCGCCGGTAGATGCGCTCGTCGAACGCCATGCCGCCGCCGAGGTAGCAGCCCTCCCACGGCGTGAAGTGCAGGTACGCGAGCGGCACCGGTTCGCCGCCGGCCACGTACCGCAGCACGAAATGTCGCGGGAAATCCGGCAGGTCGTCGCCGAACAGCCGCTTGAAGAGCGGCCCGGCCTCGCGCGCCGCGGTCGCGTCGTCGCGCTCGACGACGTCGACGAGGTCGGCGATCGCGTCCCAGCGGGCGTCGGCGGCTGCCATCCATCGACCTTCGGGGTCAGATTTGAATCTGACCCCGGTTCGAGGGGTCGTGCGGCACGACGTCGCGCCACGCGTGCTCGAGGCGCACGAGACCCATCTCGCGCGAGTCGCCGGTCACCGTGAGCGGCACCTCGACGTGGTCGAACAGGTAGAGGCCCTCGGGGTCGAGCGCGTGCGCCCGCACGACGTACTTGCCGGGCAGCAGCGCGAGCGACGGCAGCGTCAGCGCGAAAGCGAAGCGGTCGCGCGCGGTCTGCGCGGGCGACACGCCGTCCATGTCGGTCGCCACGCCATAGACGGGCGTCCCGTCGGCACGGACGATCCCGACGAGCACGACCGGCGCGCGGCCGTCGGGCGAGTACGCCTCGCCGCGCACGACGAGCGGCGCCCCCATGGGCACGAACTCGCCCGGCTCGAGCGCGAGCGACTTCACGCGATGCACGTCGGGGCCCTCGCCCGTCCGCACCTCGGGCCGCCGCGCCGCCGCGCCGCCGGACTTCTCCTCATGCCACGCGAGGTAGGCCTGCGTCACCTCGATCGCGGGGCCGTAACGCTCCACGCGCCCTTCCTTCAGCCACAGCGCGTGACGGCAGAGCTTCTGCACGTGGTACATGCTGTGCGAGCACAGGAGCAGCGTCCCGCCGCCCGCGAGGTAGCGCTCCATCCACGCCATGCACTTCTTCTGGAACGACTCGTCCCCGACCGCGAGCACCTCGTCGGTGATCAGCACGTCGGGCGAGAGCGCGGTCGCGACGGCGAAGCCCAGCCGCACGACCATGCCCGACGAGTAGTGCTTGATCGGGTCGTCCAGGTGCGATCCCAGGTCGGCGAAGCGCACGATCGCTTCGCGCTTCTCCGCGAGCTCCGCGGGCGTGATCCCCAGCAGCGCGGCGGCGAGGTCGATGTTCTGCGCGCCCGTGTACTCGGGGTGGAAGCCCGACCCGAGCTCGAGCAGCGCGCCGATCCGGCCGCGCACGCTCACG
>JAKLIE010000510.1 GCA_022709775.1 Pseudomonadota bacterium | reverse complement strand
AACACCGACAGGCCCGAGTGCTGCGTCGCGATGTTGTTGATCAGCTCCAGCATGGTCACGGTCTTGCCCACGCCCGCGCCGCCGAACAGGCCGATCTTGCCGCCCTTCGCGAACGGGCAGATCAGGTCGATCACCTTGATGCCGGTCTCGAGCAGCTCGACCGAGGGCGAGAGCTCGTCGAACGTCGGCGCCAGCTGGTGGATCGCGCGCCGCTCGTCGCCCGCGATCGGGCCGCGCTCGTCGATCGGCCGGCCGAGCACGTCCATCACTCGCCCGAGCACGCCGGGTCCGACGGGCACGCGGATGTTCTCGCCGGTCGCGCGCACCTTCATGCCGCGCTTCAGGCCGTCCGACGAACCCATCGCGATCGTGCGCACGATGCCGTCGCCCAGCTGCTGCTCGACCTCGAAGGTCAGCCCCTGCTCGACGAGCTTGTTGCTCGCGTCCTGCTCGAGGACGAGCGCGTCGTAGACCTTCGGCATCGCGTCCCGCGGAAACTGGACGTCGACGACCGCGCCGATGCACTGGACAATCGTTCCCTGGCTCATGAGTGGATCCTTCAGTCCGTCGTTTCGAATTTCCGTCCGCAGGCGGGCGTCGTCACACCGCGGCCGCGCCGCCGACGATCTCCGAAAGCTCCTTCGTGATCGCCGCCTGGCGCGTCTTGTTGTAGATGAGCTGGAGCTCGTTGATGATCTTGCCGGCGTTGTCGGTCGCCGCCTTCATCGCGATCATGCGCGCGGACTGCTCCGAGCCCATGTTCTCGGCGACCGCCTGGTACACGACCGCCTCGATGTAGCGTCGCATCATGCCGTCGAGCAGCGTGCGCGCGTCCGGTTCGTAGATGTAGTCCCAGGAGCCTCCCGCCGCCTCGGGCTTGACGAACTGGTCCGACGTCCCGAACGCGCGGTACTGCATCGGCACGGGGACGATGCGGCCGGCGCGCGGCTCCTGCTTCATCGTGTTGATGAACGACGTGTAGAACACCCACACCTCGTCGACCTCGCCCGCCAGGTACTTGTCGAGCAGCGCCTTGACCGGGCCGACGACGCGGTCGAGGTGCGGGCGGTCGCCCAGCTGCACCGCGCTCGCGACGACGTTGGCGCCCATCCGCGTCAGGAACGCGAGCCCACGGGTGCCGATCGCCACGTAATCGACGCCGAGGCCCGCGCCGGTCCACTCCTTGTGCTTCGAGAGGAGCAGGCGCAGCACGTTCGTGTTGAGGCCACCGCACAGGCCCTTGTCGGTCGAGACGACGATCGCGCCGACGCGCTTCACCTTCTCGCGCTTCGTCAGGAACGGGTGGCGGTACTCGGTGTTCGCCTTCGCGACGTGGATCACGATGTTGAACACGCGCTCCAGGTAGGGCCGCGACGCGCGCATCCGGTCCTGCGCCTTCTTCATCTTGGAGGCCGCGACCATTTCCATCGCCTTGGTGATCTTGCGCGTGCTCTGCACGCTCTTGATCTTGCCGCGGATTTCTTTCGAGCTGGCCATGGTTGCCTCGGTTGCGGTCCTGCGCCGGCGCTCGACGCGCCGTCGCGGGATGCGCGAACGCTACTGATCCCTGTCTTCCGATCCCCGACGGCTGATCAGAACGTCCCGGTCTTCTTGAAGTCCACGATAGCGGCGGCGAGCGCCTTCTCGTCGTCGGCGGTGAGGTCCTTGGTCTGCTCGATCCGCTCGTGCAGCTCCGCGTACTTGCTGCGCATGAAGCTCCGGAGCGACGACTCGAACGCGAGGGCCTTCTCGACCGGCACGTCGTCGTAGTACCCGCCGTTGGCCGCGAACAGCGTCAGCGCCTGGTCGGCGACCGACAGCGGCGCGTACTGCGACTGCTTCATCAGCTCGGTCACCATGCGGCCGCGGTCGAGCTGCTTGCGCGTCGCGTCGTCCAGGTCCGAGGCGAACTGCGCGAACGCCGCCAGCTCGCGGTACTGCGCGAGCGCGAGGCGCACGCCGCCGCCGAGCTTCTTGATGGCCTTCGTCTGCGCGC
>JAKLIE010000051.1 GCA_022709775.1 Pseudomonadota bacterium | reverse complement strand
CCCAGGGGTACGCCGCCGAGGACGACAATACGGGCTGCTTGCCGCCGCAATAGGGCGGGCACGGCGGACGGCGGAGGGGTGGGAGGGTCGGTGGACCCGGGGCGATGGCCCTGCGCCGGGGCGGCCCGCGGATGGGCCGGCTCCCCTATACTTGCCCGATGTCCGCAAGCCTCGCCGCCCAGCTCGTCGTCGCGATCAGCTCGCGCGCGCTGTTCGACTTCGAGGAGGAGAACAGCGTCTTCGAAACGGCGGACGACCGCGCGTACATGAAGCTGCAGATCGACCGGCTGCAGCAGCCGGCGAAGCCCGGCGTCGCGTACCCGCTGGTCCGAAAGCTGCTCGGGTTCAACGCGGACGGAGTGCGGCGCATCGAAGTCGTGATCCTGTCGCGCAACGATCCGGTGTCGGGGCTGCGCGTGTTCCGGTCGGTGCGCGGCGCCGGGCTCGCGATCGAGCGCGGCGTGTTCACGCGGGGCCGGTCGCCCTACGGTTACCTGCGGCCGCTCAACGCGAACCTCTTCCTGTCGGCGAACGCCGACGACGTGAAGTCGGCGCTCGAGGCGGGGTTCCCCGCGGCGCGCGTCTACACGCGCTCGGCCGCCCTCGATTCGCATCCGGACGAAGTGCGCATCGCGTTCGACGGCGACGCGGTGCTGTTCGCCGACGAGGCCGAGCGCGTCTACCAGTCGCAGGGGCTCGCGGCGTTCCAGTCGCACGAGCAGGACCACGCCGCGCGTCCGCTGCCGCCGGGACCGTTCAAGCCGCTGCTCGAAGCCCTGCATCGCCTCCAGCAGGCCGACGCGAGCGACAAGGTCGCGATGAAGCTCCGCACCGCGCTCGTCACGGCGCGCAGCGCGCCCGCGCACGAGCGCGCCATCCGCACGCTGATGGACTGGAACATCTCGGTCGACGAGGCGATGTTCCTTGGCGGCCTCGACAAGGGGGCGTTCCTGCGCGAGTTCGAGCCGGACTTCTACTTCGACGACCAGACGCGGCACGTCGACTCGGCGTCGCGGCACGTGCCCGCCGGGCACGTGCCTCACGGCGTCGCGAACGAGTAGCGTCGTTGCGGAGGCAGTGCGGTCAGGCGACCGCCGCTTCGCGCCGGTCCGCCCGGCGGAATACCGCCTTGAGCAGCTCGCGCGCGATCACGATCGTCGAGGCGACTGCAACGGTGAGGGCCCAGTCGCCGGCCCCGAGCGCCGTCGTGCCGAAGGCCCGCTGCAGCACGGGCAGGTAGATCACCGCGACCTGAAGCGCGACCGCGAACGCGATCGACGCCCACAGCCAGTGATTCGAGAACAGTCCCGCGCGTATGCTCGCCTCGTCGGACCGGATGCACAGCACGTCGAAGAGCTGGAAGAGCACGAGCGCGTTGAACGCGAGCGTGCGCGCGTAGCGCGTGTCGCCGTCGCCCTCGATCAGTCCGCCCGGCAGCCCGGCGTCGAGCAGTGCGAGCGTGCCGGTCGCCATCACGACCGAGGCCACGCCGATGCCTATCCACATGCGCCTCGAGATCACGCCGCCGCTCGCCACGCGCGGCGGCCGGCGCATCAGCGAGCGGTCGAGCGGGTCGACGCCGACCGCGAGCGCCGGGAACGAGTCGGTCACGAGGTTGATCCACAGCACCATCGTCGCGGTGAGCGGCAGGAGCAGCGTCTCGCCGTCGCCCGCCGCGATGCCCATCGCGCCCGCCAGTACGACGCCGAGGAACAGCACGAGCACCTCGCCGAGGTTCGTCGAAAGCAGGTAGCGCAGGAACTTGCGGATGTTCGCGTAGATCGAGCGCCCTTCCTCGATCGCGGCGACGATCGAAGCGAAGTTGTCGTCGGCGAGAACCATGTCCGCCGCGTCCTTCGACACGTCGGTGCCCGTGATGCCCATCGCGATCCCGATGTCGGCGGCCCGGAGCGCGGGCGCGTCGTTGACGCCGTCGCCGGTCATCGCGACGATCGCGCCGCCCGCCTTGAGGGCACGAACGAGCTTGAGCTTGTGCTCGGGCGACGTGCGCGCGAACACGTGGCGGCGTGCGGCGATCTCGCGGAGCGCCGCGTCGTCCAGCAAGTCGAGGCCGGCGCCGGTCACCGCGTCGGTGTCGTTCGCGTCCGCGATGCCGAGCTCGCGCGCGATCGCGATCGCGGAGCGCGGATGATCGCCGGTGATCATCAGCACGCGCACGCCCGCCGCGTGCGCTGTCGCGACCGCCTCGCGCGCCTCCTCGCGGGGCGGGTCGATCATGCCGACGACGCCGAGCCAGACGAACGCCTGCTCGTGGCCGGGGTGCAGCGCCTCGACGTCCCCCGGGTCCATCACGCGGCCGGCGAGCCCGAGCGTGCGCAACGCCTCGCCCGCGAGCGCGTCGATGCCGGCCTGGATTCCCGCGCGGCGCGCCGGGGACAGCTCGACGTCGGCGACGCCGACCCGCTCGTGCGAGCAGCGTGCGAGCAGCAGGTCCGGCGCGCCCTTGCAGAAGAGCACGGCGCGACCCGGCGCGTCGCGGTCCTCGTGCGCGGTGCTCATCAGCTTGCGTTCCGACGAGAACGGGATCTCGCCCAGCCGCGGAAAGCGGTGCGCGATCCCCGACTCGAGGCCCGCCTTCTCGGCCAGAACCTTGAGCGCACCCTCGGTCGGGTCGCCGACGATGCTCCAGCGGCCCTCGCGGCGCGCGAGCGTCGCATTGTTCGCGAGCGTGCCGGCCGCGATCGTGGCCTCGAGTTCCTCGGCCAGCGGGCCCCGGGGCGCCGCGACGCCGTCCTGGTGGAGCTCGCCTTCGGGCGCATAGCCCGCGCCGGTGACGTCGACGCGCCCGCTCGCGGTGAGGACGGCCCGCACGGTCATCTCGTTCTTCGTGAGCGTGCCGGTCTTGTCCGTGCAGATGACGCTCGTCGCGCCAAGTGTCTCGACCGCCGCGAGCTTGCGCACGATCACGTTGCGCTTCGCCATGCGCTGCATCCCGAGCGAGAGCACGATCGTCGTGACGGCGGAGAGGCCTTCGGGCACGGCCGACACCGCGAGCGCGACGGTGTAGAGCAGGATCGTGGTGAGGGCGGCGGTCGAGAAGTCGCGGTACATCGCGACGAGCGTCAGCGCGACGACGGCGGCGATCGCGATCACGACGATCCCGAGCGCGCGCCCGGTCCGGTCGAGTTCGCGCTGCAGCGGCGTCGCTTCCTGCGGCGCGGTCGCGATCATCGCCGCGATGCGTCCGATCTCCGAGCGCATCCCGGTCGCCGTGACGATCGCGAGCCCGTGGCCGTAGGTCACGCTCGTGCCGGCGTAGAGCATGTTCGCGCGGTCGGCGAGCCCGGTGTCCTCGGGCAGCGGCGCCGGATACTTGTCGACGGGCGCGCTCTCGCCGGTGAGGGCCGCCTCGGCCGCCTTCAGCGACACCGATTCGATCACGCGCGCGTCGGCGGAGACGGAATCGCCTTCCTCGATCACGAGGACGTCGCCCGGCACCAGCGCGGTCGCGTCGAGCACGATACGCTCGCCGTCGCGCACGACGAGCGCGGTCTCCGCGGTGAGCTCCTTCAGGCCGGCGACGGCCGCCTCTGCGCGCGATTCCTGAACGAAGCCCAGGATCGCGTTGGCGACGACGATCGCGAGGATGGTCAGCGCCTCGTAAGGCACGCTGCCTTCGCCCTCGATCGCGTGCACCGCGAACGAGATCGCGCCCGCGGCGACCAGCAGCAGGACCAGCGGACTCTCGAACTGCGCGAGGAACCGCCGCCAGCGCGGAATCGGCCGGTGCGGGTCGAGCGCGTTCGCGCCGACGATCGCGAGGCGCCGATCCGCTTCGGCTGCGGCGAGGCCGGTCGCGGGGTCGGTCCCGAGCGCCTGCGCGACGTCGTCGACGCCCCGCGCGTGCGGTGCGAACGGAGAAGCCCTCGATTCGAGAGCGGTCGGCTGCGGTCCGGTCGGCATGGCGCAACGTTAGCAGTTTCGGGGCGGCGCGACGTCGACGGGCATCACCTCCGGCACCGCGAACACGCCGCGCATTGCCGGGAGCGCGGGACGTGGCTTGCGCGGTGGCGCGGGAGCCGCCGGATCACCGGCGCCGCGCCGGCACGCATACGCGCCGCGATCCGCCGTCCGGCAGCGCGACGTCGACGACCGCCGCGTCGACGCCGTAGACCTCCCTGATCGTCGAAGGCGTGATCGCCTCGTGCGGCGGGGCATCGACGACGAGCCGGCCGGCGGTGAGCAACGCGACGCGGTCCGCGCACAGGAACGCCTGGTCCGGATCGTGCGTCGCCATCATCACGCCGATGCCCGACGCCGCGAGCGCGCGGACCTCGTCGAGCACGCGCACCTGGTTGCCGAAGTCGAGGCTCGCGGTCGGCTCGTCCATGACGACGAGAGGCGCTTCCTGCGCCAGCGCGCGCGCGATCAGCGCGAGCTGCCGCTCGCCGCCCGAGATGCGCGTGTAGACGTGGTCGGCGAGCGAGGATAGCCCGAGCCGCGAGAGGCACGCGTCGGCGACCCCGACGTCGTGCCTCGACGGCGCGGCGAACGGGGACAGGTGCGCGGTTCGTCCCATCAGCACGACGTCGCGCACGGTGAACGGGAAGTAGCCCGCGTGCGCCTGCGGCACGTACGAGACTCGCTTCGCGATCGCGGCGCGCGACAGCGAAGACAGCGGATCGCCGCCGAGCCGTACCTCGCCGCCCTGCGCGGGCAGCAGGCCCAGCAGCGTGCGGAACAGCGTCGACTTGCCGCCGCCGTTGGGTCCGAGCAGGCACACGATCTCGCCGGCGGCGAGCGCGATCGTCACGCCTCGGCCGACCGGATGGTCCGGGTAGCCGAAGTCCAGCGCGACGCCTTCCAGCCGTGCCGCGGTCACGACCAGCTCCTCCGGGACCGTACGAGCTGCCAGAGGAACAGCGGCGTGCCGACGAACGCGGTGAGGACGCCGAGCGGGATCTCGATGCGCGCGGTCGTGCGGGCGAGCGTGTCGACGAGGAGCAGGAACGCCGCGCCGAGAATCGCGGACACCGGCATCAGACGCGAGAAATCGGGCCCGACGGCGAGCCGGGCGAAATGCGGGATCACGAGCCCGATCCAGCCGATGATGCCCGAGATCGACACCGCTGCCGCCGTCATCAGCGTTGCCGACGCGATCACCGCGAGCCGCACGCGCGTCGTCTCGACGCCCATCGCGCGCGCCTCCTCGTCGCCGAGCGAGAGAAGATTCACTCGCCAGCGCAGCAGCCACAGCGGGACGAGGCCGATCGCCATCGCGGGCAGCGCGGACGCGAGGTCGGCAGGCGCGGCCCCCGCGAGGCTCCCGAGCAGCCAGAACGTAATCGCCGGCAACTGGTTGTACGGATCGGCCAGCACCTTGAGCAGCGCGACGCACGCGCCGAGCAGCGCGCCGACGAGCACGCCGGCGAGTACGAGCACGAGCAGCGGATCGTGGCCGCGCACCGCGGTCGCGATCAGATAGACGAGTGCCACCGCGACCAGGCCGAAGGCGAACGCGAGGCCCTGGATCGCGAGGATCGGCAGCGCGAGGAAGATGCCGAGCACCGCGCCGACCGCCGCGCCTCCGGAGACGCCGAGGATGTCGGGCGAGACGAGCGGGTTGCGGAACAGGCTCTGGTACGCCGCGCCCGCTGCCGCGAGCGCGGCGCCCACGGCGAGCGCGGCGCCGATGCGCGGCCCGCGCACGCTCCAGACGATCGCCTCGGCGGTCGGCGCGACGCCCGACGGGGCGCCGGTCAGCTTCGACCACAGGATCGCCGCCAGGTCGCCGGGCGCGACCGGGTACCGGCCCACCGCGAAGGCGAGTGCGACCGCGACCGCGAGCGCCGCGAGCGCGCCCGCCGCGACCCACGCGGTGCGCGCGGTCACGTCGATCTCCGTCGCACGTGCCGGCAGATCGTCGTCGCGGCGAAGCGTCCGCGCCGGCGCATCGGCAGCGTGCGGGGGCGCGGAGCGATCATGCGGCGATGATACGCCGCGACCCCACTGCCCCCGGTCAGCCGTGCGCGTCCGGGAAGAACAGCTGCTCGCCCCCGATCCTGTAGCTCGCGATCGCCGCCTGGCCGTCCTTCGACACGAGCCAGTCGATGAACGCCTGCGCCTCGGCGACCTTGACGTGCGGGTGCCGCGCCGGGTTCACCGTCATCACGCCGTACGGGTTGAACATCCGTTTGTCGCCCTCGACCGCGATCGCGAGCTCGCCGCGGTTCTTGAACGACAGCCACGTGCCGCGGTCGGCGAGGATGTACGCGTTCATCGACGACGCCGTGTTGAGGGCGGGTCCCATGCCCGAGCCGGTCTCGCGGTACCACGAGCCCTTGCCCTGGAGCGGATCGACGCCGGCCAGCTTGAAGTAGCGCAGCTCCGCCGCATGCGTGCCACTCTTGTCGCCCCGCGAGACGAACGGGGACTTCGCGTCGGCAATGCGCTTCAGCGCCGCGGCGAGATCCTTCGTGCCTGCAACCTTCGCGGGATCGGACTTCGGCCCGATCAGCACGAAGTCGTTGTACATGACGTCGCGGCGGCCGATGCCCCAGCCGTCGGCGACGAACCTGTCCTCGGCGACGCGGTCGTGGACGAACACGACGTCCGCGTCGCCTCGACGGCCGACGTCGAGCGCCTGCCCGGTGCCCAGCGCGACGACCTTCACCTGGATGCCGGTCTTCTGCGTGAACATCGGCAGGATGTGGCCGAAGAGGCCGGACTGCTCGGTCGAGGTCGTCGAAGCGACGACGATCGATTTCGGCTGGGCGGCGGCCGGCAGCGCGGCGAGCGCCGAGAGCGCCGCGAGCGCGGCGGCGAAGAGGGTTCCGATCAGGCGGCGGCGGTGATTCGCCATGGCAGCTCTCCTTCGAGATAGGCGGCGGCCTCGGCCGTCGCAGGGCGGTGAAAGAAGGCGGCGGCCGTCGTGCGTTCGCACAGGCGGCCGCCGTGGAGAAAGAGGATCTCGTCGGCGAGGCGCTGCGCCTGCCCGAGGTGGTGCGTCACCATCACGATCTTCGTGCCGGCCTCGTGGATCGCCTGCACGATCTCCTCGATCGCGCGCGCCGATCCGGGATCGAGATTCGCGGTCGGCTCGTCGAGGAACAGCACTTCGGGGTCGAGCATCCATGCGCGCGCGAGCGCGAGCCGCTGCTGCTCGCCGCCGGAAAGGACGCGTGCCGGCTGGTGCGCGACCGCCGCGAGGCCGACGCGCTCGAGCGCGGCGCGGGCGCGGTCCTCGCGCTCGGACCGCGGCACGCCGGTGACCGCGAGCGCGAAGCGCAGGTTGCCTATCGCGCTGCGCCGGAACATCACCGGCCGCTGGAACACCATCGCCTGCCTGCGCGCAACGCCGGGCATCTCGTCCGCCGACCAGCGGACACTGCCCGAGGTCGGCGCGATCAGCCCGTGCATCACGCGCAGCAGCACGCTCTTGCCGGCCCCGTTCGGGCCCAGCACGACCGTACGCACGCCGTGCTCGAGCGTCAGCTTCACCCGGTCGAGGATCGTGCGGTTGCGCGCGGCGAACGACACGTCGTCGAGGACGAGGGGCAGCAGCGACGAGGGAGGGCGGCTAGCCATGGCGGCGCTGCGCGGCGTCCTTGATCGCCGTCGCGGCGATGTTGAGCGCGAACACGATCGCGAGCAGCACGATGCCGAGCCCCACGGCGAGCGGCAGGTCGCCCTTGGACGTCTCGAGCGCGATCGCGGTCGTCATCACGCGGGTGACGCCGTCGATGTTGCCGCCGACGATCATCACGGCGCCGACTTCGGCGATCGCGCGACCGAAGCCGGCGAGGACGATCGTGACGAGCGTGTAGCGGACGTCGACGAGCAGGGCGAACGCCGAGGTCCAGGTGCCGGCGCCAAGCGAAACGAGCTGTTCGCGTGATTCGCCCCACGCATCGGCGACGACCTGGCGCGTCAGCGCCGCGAGCAGCGGGAACACGAGCACTGCCTGCGCGACGACCATGGCCGAGGGCGTGAACAGGATGCCGAATGCGCCGAGCGGTCCCGATCGCGAAAGCAACAGGTAGATCGCGAGGCCGACGACGACGGCGGGGAGTCCTAGCAGCGCGTTCAGCGTCGTGACGACGCCGCGCTTGCCGGGAAACACGGCGACGGCGACCGCGGCGCCGAAGGGCAGTGCGAACGCCCCAGCCAGCGCGACCGACGAGACGCTCACGCGCAGCGACAGCAGCACGATCTCGCCCAGCTTGGGGTCGAGCGTGACCACCATCGCGATGGCCTCGGAGAAGGCGAGGGACAGCGTGTTCAAGGGTCGATGTGCGGGCTTGCGTTCGGCGTCGGATCGCGGAGGGCGTGGGGACCGGGGAACGAGCCCACGTCCGGCGCAGGGTTTCGCGGAGCCGCGGGTCGGAGGCGTCGGCCGCGGCGGCTTCCGATCCCGGCCGCGTCCGCGAGTGTAGGAGGACGGGACGAGGTGCGCGTCATATGCAAGAATCTGCCTATATGAGGCGCTTGCACGCGACGATCGGCTGGCGGCTGTCCGGGCGCAGCGGCGAAGCGCTCGACCCGCGTGTCGTGGACCTGGTCGCGCTCGCCACCCGGCACGGGTCGCTCGCCGCCGCCGCGCGCGCCGCGGGACTGCCCTACCGGACCGCGTGGGCGCTCGTCGCGGACGCGGAGCGGGCGCTGGGGCATCGGCTCCTGCTGCTCGAGCGCGGCGTCGGCGCGAAGCCCGCGGCGCTCGGCCGGCGCATCCTCGAGGCCGGGGCCGAGGCGCAGCGCCTGATCGACGCACGGCGCGACGTCCTCGACGTGCCGCTCGGTCACGAG
>JAKLIE010000509.1 GCA_022709775.1 Pseudomonadota bacterium | reverse complement strand
CGATCCGCGCGTGCGTGTGGTCGCGCTGTCGCGCAACTTCGGCAAGGAGATCGCGCTCGCGGCCGGGCTCGACCACGCGCTCGGCGACGCGGTCGTCCCGATCGACGCCGACCTGCAGCACCCGCCCGAGCTCGTGCGCGACCTCGTCGCGCGGTGGCGGGAGGGCAACGACGTCGTGATTGCGCTGCGCCGCGACCGCGCGACCGACTCCGCCCCGCGACGCCTCGCCTCCGACCTGTTCCACCGGCTGTTCGCGCGCGTCTCGGTCGTACCGATCCCGCGCGGCGCGGGCGACTTCAGGCTCATGTCGCGCGCCGTCGTCGACGCGCTCGGGCGCATGCCCGAGCGCACGCGCTACATGAAGGGCATGTACGCGTGGGTCGGCTTCCGGACCGCGACGGTCGACTACGACGTCGAGGAGCGCGCCGCGGGCGACTCCCGCTTCGGGCTCCTGAAGCTCTGGCGGCTCGCGCTCGACGGCATCATCTCCTTCTCCGCGCTTCCGCTGCGCCTGTCGAGCTTCCTCGGCGCGCTTTTCGCGGTCGTCGCGCTCGCGTACGGCGCGTGGCTCGTCGTGCGCACGATGGTGCACGGCATCGACGTGCCGGGCTACGCGTCGCTGATGGCGGTCGTGCTGTTCCTGGGCGGCGTGCAGCTCCTGTCGCTGGGCGTCATCGGCGAGTACCTCGGACGCGTCTACGACGAGGTCAAGGCGCGGCCGCTCTACGTCGTCCGATCGCGGCTCGGCTTTCCGCCCGGCGGCACCGGCACCTGAGATTCCCGTTGCATGGCGCTCGTCCGCGCGTTCGTCCGATTCGCCGTCGTCGGCGCGATCGCCACGGCGATCCACGCGGCGGTCTTCGCGCTACTGATCGAGGCGACGCGGGTCGACCCGGTCGCGGCGACCGTCGTTGCGTTCGCCGTGGCGTTCGTCGCGGGATTCGCCCTCAACCGGCGCTGGACGTTCGGCTCGCGCGCGCACCCGGTCGCGCAGCTGCCGCGCTACCTCGCCGCGCAGCTCGCCGGCCTCGCGCTGTCCGCCTCGATCATGTACGTATCCGTCCACGTGCAGCGCTGGTCGCCCTACGCGGGACTCGCACTGTCGATCGTGCTCGTGCCGCCTCTGACGTTCGCGCTCTCGCGCTGGTGGGTGTTCCGGACCTGACGCCGCCGGCCGATGCCGGGCGCGTCCGGGCCCCGCATTGATCGGACGGCAGCGCCCGCCCCTCATGCCGATCGTCCCTCCTCCGTCGCGCAACGACCCGTGCCCCTGCGGCAGCGGGCGACGCTACAAGCAGTGTCATGGCGTGATGCCTTTCGCCGGAGCGCCGGCGAGCGACGATCCGCTCGACGACCTGCTCCAGCGCGCGCTGGCCCTCCACCGCCAGAATCGGTACGCGGAGGCCGGGCGACTGTACGACGAGGTGCTGGCGCTCTCTCCGGGCCTGCCCGACGCGCTGCACATGCGCGGCGCGGTGGACCTGTCGCTCTGCGACGCGAATGCCGCCATCGACCGCATCGAGGCGGCGCGCGCAGCGGGCCTCGATACGCCGGCGCTCCGCTACAACCTCAGGCTCGCGCACGAACTCGCGCACGAGATCGCCACCGAGCCCGGCCGCCGGCAGGCCGTCGACGAGGCGGCGCGCCGGATCCGGAAGCCCGACGACGAGTTCGTGTCCCCGGGCGACGTCGAGCTCATCGCGTTCTTTCTCCCCCAGTTCCATCGCATCGACGAGAACGACAACTGGTGGGGTCTCGGGTTCACCGAGTGGACAAACGTCCGTCGCGCGATGCCGAGCTTTCCGGGCCACGTCCAGCCGCGGGCCCCGTCCGAGCTGGGCTACTACGACCTGCTCGACCCGGACGTCCGCCTGCGTCAGGCGGCTCTCGCACGAGCCCACGGCGTCACCGGCTTCTGCTATTACCACTATTGGTTCGAGGGGCGCCGGCTCCTCGAGCAGCCGCTCGACGCGGTGCTGGCCTCGCACTCGCCCGAC
>JAKLIE010000508.1 GCA_022709775.1 Pseudomonadota bacterium | reverse complement strand
CGGCGAGATACGCATACGCGACTGGCAGCAGGGCCTTTTCGGCATTCGACTCGATGATGCGAGCGGGGCGGAGGTGCGCGCGCCGAGGACGGAAGCGAGCGTCGACGGGGCCGGGCCCAAGCCGCTCTCGAGCGACGACGTCGATGCATCGCACGACGCGCAGGATGAAGCCGCAGCCGCGGGCCGGGAGCCGGGAACCGAATCGGGATCCGGGTCTCCGTTTCACGAGCGGGGCACACCGGATTCCGCCGCCGACGCGCATCCGGGTGCGTGGGGCCATGGCGTGCTCGCGCTTGCCGACTGGAACCGGGCGACGTCTGCGAGGCGCCTGCCGATGGACGACGCCGTGCTGTCGCCGCCGGACGTCGATCCGGCCGGCGTGACGGCGGCGGACTTCGCGAGCGCGCTCGCCGGCGCCGCGGGCGATCACGACGAGTCGGAAGCCGGGGAGATCGGCCGCATGCCCGCGATCTGGACTGCAGGCGACGACTGGGCATCGGCTCTCGTGCCGCCGGACGTTCCCGCGCGACCGCTGCGCTGATCGGCGTGGCCGACGGTCGGGCGACCGACGCCAACCGCTGCGTCTACACCGGGCCTGGCCATGCTCGCATTCGTCACGTCCCGCCGCGCGGACGACGACGCGCGCGCATTCGCGCCCGAGTGGCAGAGGATCGAGCACGTCCCGGTTTCTCCCGGACGGCGCCGTGTCCTGCACGCGCTGCTCGCGCTCCTCGCCTCGGCGTTCGCATGGGCGTTGCTGGGAAGGCTCGACGTCGTCGTCACGGCGGACGGGCGGCTCGGCCCGCGCACGCAACTCAAGATCGTGCAGCCGGCCGAGGCGGGCGTCGTGCGGGAGATCCTCGTTGCCGAAGGCGCATTCGTGCTCGCGGGGGAGCCGCTCGTGCGGCTCGACGCGATGCTGACCGAGTCCGAAACGCGGGCGCTGCGCGCCGATCTCGTCCACCGGGACCTGCAGCTGAGGCGCGTCGACGCCGAGCTCGCGGGTCTGCCGCCGGCGCGTCGCGGAGACGACGGCGACGGCGCCTACGCCGGCGCGCTCGCGCTGTACCACGCGAATCGGCGCGCGCATCTTGACGCGGTGGCGCAGGAAGCCGCCGCGGCGGACCGCCTCGGGCAGGAGCTCGCGGCGGCGCGGGTTGCCGAGCGCAAGCTCGAGCGCGTCGTGCCGATCGTACGGTCGGCCGCACAACGCTACGCCCAGCTGCATGCCGAGGGCTTCGCGAGCGAGCTCGCCGCGCTCGAGCGCGAGCGCGAGCACATCGAGAAAGCCCAGGACCTCGACGCGCAGCGCCACGTCGTCGGGGGGCTCCAGGCGGCCGCGACCCAGGCGCAGCGACGGCTCGCTCTGGTTACGTCGGGCTATCGGGCGCAGCTCCTCGCGGAACGTGCGCAAGCCGAGGCGGAGCTCTCGCGGCTGGTCGAGGCCCTCGCCCGGCAGATGCACCGCGAGGACCGCATCGAGCTCCGCGCGCCCCAGGCAGGCGTCGTCAAGGAGGTCGCGACGCACACGCCGGGCGCCGTGGTGGGTGCCGGCACGCTGCTCGTCACGCTCGTGCCCGCGGGCGAGGAACTGGTCGCCGACGTGCTCGTACGCCACGAGGATGCCGGGTTCGTCCATCCCGGCCAGGCCGCGCGCGTGAAGCTCGCGTCGTATCCGTTCCAGAAGTACGGGACGATCGACGGCCGCGTCGTGCACGTCGCCGCCGACGCGACGGAGACCCCGGCGGATCGCGGCGCTGCGGCGCCCGCGGGGTATCGGGCGCGCATCGCCCTGGCGAGCCAGGCGCTGCGCAGCGCCGAGTCGTCGCTGGCGCTCGCGTCGGGAATGCTGGTGGCGGCCGAGATCCGGCTGGGCGAGCGGCGCGTAGTCGAGTATCTGCTCTCGCCGCTGCAGAAGGCATGGCACGAGGCCGCGCGCGAGAGGTGACGCGCCACTCCCATGCGCGACGATCCCACCGCACGCGACGACTCGCCGCTTGC
>JAKLIE010000507.1 GCA_022709775.1 Pseudomonadota bacterium | reverse complement strand
CGTCCTCGATCGCCTGCATCGTCTTGATCACCGAGAACTTCTCGATCGCCTCGAATACCTTGCCGCGGCGCCTCACTCCGGCGGTGTCCACGAGCGTGTACCGTTTCCCCCCCCGCTCGAAGTCGAGCGCGATCGAGTCGCGCGTCGTGCCGGGCTGGTCGAACGCGATCACGCGCTCCTCGCCCAGCAGCGTGTTGACGAGCGTCGACTTGCCGACGTTCGGGCGGCCGACGATCGCGACGCGGACGCGTCCGTCGTCCGCCGCGGGCGCCTCCTGCGCTTCCGGCTGCGGCACGTGCTCGAGCGCCACGTCGACGAGCTCGCGCACGCCTTCGCCGTGCGCCGCGGAGATCGGCAGCGGCTCGCCGATCCCGAGCTCGTGGAAGTCCGCAGCGGCGGTCGCCGACGGCAGCCCCTCGCTCTTGTTGACCGCGAGCAGGACCGGGCGTCCCGAGCGGCGGAGCAGGTCCGCGATGCGCCGGTCCTGCGCCACGAGGCCTTCGCGTCCGTCGACCAGGAACACGACGACGTCGGCCTCGGCGATCGCGGCTTCCGCCTGCCGCGCCATCTCGCGCAGGATGCCGTCCTTCGCCACCGGCTCGAATCCGCCGGTGTCGACGACGAGGAACGAACGGTCGCCCGCGCGGGCGCGGCCGTAGTGCCGGTCGCGCGTGAGTCCCGGGTGATCGTGCACGAGCGCGTCGCGCGACCGGGTGAGCCGGTTGAACAGCGTGGACTTCC
Organism: Pseudomonadota bacterium; assembly: GCA_022709775.1. The sequence continues at coordinate 1,261 of JAKLIE010000507.1, read as the reverse complement.
CGACGTTGGGACGTCCGACGATGGCGATGGTCGGGAGCATCGCGGGTTTCGCGGTCGCCAGGAGGTCAGCGCGCGCGGACCGAGAACACGGTGCCGTTCGCCGACTGCCAGGCCGCGCCGCCGACGGTCGCCGCCGGTTGCGAGGTCGGCGCGCTGCCGTCGGTCGCGACGCGTCCGACGTAAGCGCCGTTGATCGGCGAGATCAGGTGCAGCCAGCCTTCGACGTCGACGACGCCGACGTAGTCCCCGACGAGCTGCGGGCCGCCGATCCTGCGCTGGGCGAGCTTGTCCTGCTTCCAGACGGACGCGCCCGTCGACCGGTCGAGCGCGTGCACGGCGCCGGCGTCGTCGGTCACGTACAGGGACTTCGCGTCGACCGCGATGCCGCCCAGGCTGCCGATGTCGCGCGACCACACGGGCGTGCCGCGCACGACGTCGAAGCACGCGGTCCGGCCCTGGTAGGCGGTCGCGCACGCGTGGCGATCGCCGATCGTCGGCAGGCTCGTCACGTCGGCGATGCGCTCGAGCTCCGTCGATCCCTTGGGCGTCGCGACGGCCGCCTCCCAGCCGACCGTGCCGGTCGCGAGGTCCAGCGCCACGAGCCGCCCGCCGGCGGTGCCGAAGAACACGCCTCCGCGTTCGATCACGGCGCCCGCGTAGTTGCGGACGATGAGCGGCGGATTCGCCCTTTGGTAGACCCATCGGGTCGAGCCGTCCTTCGTCGACAGTCCGTAGACCCGGCCGTCGCCGGAGAACACGACGATCGTGCCTTCCGCCGTCTTCGGCGGCGAGATCACCTCGCTGCCGACCTTGACCGCCCACAGAGCCTTGCCGTCGGTGTCGAACGCGAGCACGTCTCCCTTGTCGGATCCGACCACGACGATCGATCCGTCCGCGCCGGCGCCCGCCGACAGCGTCCGTCCGGCGCTGACGCGCCAGACCACGCGCCCGCTCGCCGGGTCGAGCCGCACCACCGTGCCGTCGGCGGCCGCCGCGTAGACCGCGTCCGGCGTGACCAGCGGTGCGAAGCCGGCGACGGCCTTGCCTGCCGTCGCCTGCCACGCGACCACGGGCGTGACGCTCGGCGAAAGCTCGGGAAGCGGTCCGGGCGCCTTGCTGCTGCCGGTCAGCCACGCGAACGAGGGCGCGGGGATCGTGGGCATCCAGGACGGAAGCGACGAGCAGCCACCCGCGGCCAGCGCGAGCGCGAGCACGGCGATCCGGAGCGGCAGTCGCGGAATCATGGTTTCGCGGCGGGCGG
>JAKLIE010000506.1 GCA_022709775.1 Pseudomonadota bacterium | reverse complement strand
CTACGACGATCGCGCGCGCCCGGCCAGCCTGATGCGCACCGCCTCCTCCTGGTCGGCGAGCTCGAGTTGCCCCTGGATCGTCGACAGCGCACTCTCGACTTCCGGCAGCAGCACGTTCTCGAGCGCGCGCGCGCGCCGCTCGGTACGCCGGTACTCGGCGGAGAGCCGTTCGAGGTTGCCCGCCGAGACGGCGAGCTGCGCCAGCGGTCCCAGCAGCGCCGCGAACGCGTCGCGACAGGCGCGCGCCTCCGGGGACGCGTCGACCGCCGAATCGTCGCGCCCCCCCCCTTGGGGGGCGAAGTGGGTCGCGAGCATCGGCACGCCCAGGAACCGCGCGTGCGCGACCTGCGGTGCGGCCGGCTCGACCGGCACCGGCGGGTACGCCTGCAGCCCGTCGAGCCCGTGGCGCAGCAACGCTTCGCGCAGCGCGCTCCGCGCGTCGTGCAACCGCTCGACCAGCGCGGCGTGCATTCGCTCGTGGTCGCGCAGGCACCGCAGCATCTCCGAGGCGAGCAATACGCGCTTCTCGTCCAGGAACCGGTAGCCCTGCCGCATCAGGTCGCGTTCGTCCGCGAGCTGGAGCGCGGCGCTCCGGGTCGGGACGATCTCAGCCATCCGCGTTCCCCTGCGGCGCCGCGGGCGCGAGGTTGCGAGCAATCTGGGCGTCGTTCAGGCGCGTGAGGTCGGCGCGCGGCAGATTCGAGAGGAGACGCCAGCCCACCGCCATGCTCTCGTCGAGGCGGCGAGCCGAGTCCTGTGCCACCAGCTCGCGCTCGAAGCGATCGGCGAACGCGAGGTAGCGGCGGTCCGCGACCGTCAGGCCCTCCTGTCCGACGACGGACGCGAGGACGCGCACGCGCGTCGCCTTCGCGTACGACGCGAAGAGTTGCTGGGCGAGCGACGGATGGTCGGCGTGCGTGTAGCCCTCGCCGGTGCCCTGGTCGAAGAGCCGCGACAGGCTCGGCAGCACATTGATCGGCGGATAGACGCCGCGGCGGTCGAGCGCGCGGTCGAGCACGATCTGCCCCTCGGTGATGTAGCCGGTGAGGTCGGGGATCGGATGGCTGATGTCGTCGGCCGGCATCGTGAGGATCGGCAGCTGGGTCACCGTGCCGGCCGCGCCCTGCGCGGAACCGGCACGCTCGTAGATCGTCGCGAGGTCCGAGTACATGTAACCCGGATAGCCCTTGCGGCTCGGGATCTCGCCGTGGCTCGCCGACACCTCGCGGAGCGCCTCGCAGTAGTTGGTCATGTCGGTCAGGATCACGAGCACGTGGCGGCCCTCGTCGAACGCCAGGTACTCGGCGGCGGTGAGCGCCACGCGCGGCGCGAGCAGCCGCTGCGGGCTGGGCTCGCTCGCGAGGTTCAGGAACATCGCGGTGTGCCCGAGCGCGCCAGAGTCCTCCATCGCGCGGCGGAACGCCTCGGCCGAGTCGTACGAGACGCCGATGCCGACGAACACGATCGCGAAGTCGCCGGCGGCCGCGTCGCGCAGCCGTGCGTGTCGGGCGATCTCGATCGCGAGCCGGTCGTGCGGCAGGCCGCCCGACGAGAAGATCGGGAGCTTCTGGCCGCGGATCAGGCTGTTCGTCAGGTCGATCGCCGAGACGCCGGTCTCGATGAAGTCGCGCGGGAGCGCGCGCCGCGCCGGGTTCATGGCGGGCGCGTCGATGCGGCGCTGCTCGATCGCCGCGACCGGCGGACCGCCGTCGGCCGGCTCGCCGACGCCGTTGAAGATCCTGCCGAGGAGCCCCGGGCCGACGCCCATCGAGATCGGCTCGCCGCGGAACCGCACGGCGAGCGCGTCGAGCGCGAGACCGCGCGTGGTCTCCAGCACCTCGACGATCATCGTCTCGTCGTCGAGGCTTGTGACCCGCCCCGTGCGCGGCGGCTCGTCGCCGATCAGCACGTCCACCGCCTCGCCGAGCGTCACCTCGACGTTGCGCCTGAGGAACAGGAGCGGACCGTCGATCCGCGTCGCGGTGCCGCGCGTGGTGAGCTCAG
>JAKLIE010000505.1 GCA_022709775.1 Pseudomonadota bacterium | reverse complement strand
GCAGGCGACGATCAGCTACGGCCACGGCATCTCGGTGAACCTCGTCCAGCTCGCGCGCGCCTATACGGTGTTCGCGGGCGGCGGCGAGCTGAAGCCGGTCTCGCTGTTCAAGACCGGCGCGCCGGTCGCCGGATCGCCCGCGGTCGGGCGCGAGACCGCGCTCGCGGTGCGCCGGATGCTCGAGCTCGCCGTGCAGCCCGGCGGCACGGCGCCCCGCGCGCAGGTGTCCGGCTACCGCGTCGCCGGCAAGACCGGAACCGCGCACAAGCTCGAAGGGCGCGGCTACGCCGCGAACAGGTACGTGAGCTCGTTCGTCGGCTTCGCGCCGGCGTCCGATCCGCGCATCGTCGTCGCCGTGATGATCGACGAGCCGTCGGCCGGCCAGTACTACGGCGGCGCGGTCGCGGCCCCCGTGTTCTCGACCGTCACCGGCGCCGCGCTGCGGATGCTCGGCGTGCCGACCGACGCACCGGTCGACAACGTGATCCTCCCGCCCGACGGCGGCGAGGTGCGCGAGGAGACCTGATGGCCGGGCCCGCATTCGACCCCGTCTCCGTGCTTGCCCGCCTCGGCCGCGCGCCGCGGCGCATCACGTCGGACAGCCGCGAGGTGGGCGCGGGCGATGCGTTCGCCGCGTGGCCGGGAACGCGCGTCGACGGCCGCGCGTACATCCCGGATGCGATCGCGCGCGGCGCCGGCGCCGTGCTGTGGGAGTCGCAGGGCTTCCGCTGGAACGCGGGGTGGAAGGTCCCCAACGCCGGCGTCGACCGCCTCGCGACGAAGCTCGGCTACGTCGCCGACGCCGTCTACGGCCATCCGTCGCGCAGCCTGTGGATGATCGGCGTCACGGGCACGAACGGCAAGACGACGACGTCGCAGTGGATCGCTCAGGGGCTCGACGATTCCGGACGGCGCTGCGGCGTGATCGGCACGCTCGGGATCGGTCTCCAGGGCGCGCTCGAGCCGGCGGCGAACACGACGCCCGACGCCGCGCTCTTCCACGAGACGCTCGCGCGCTTCCGCGACGCGGGCGCGAAGGCCGTCTCGATGGAGGTCTCCTCGATCGGGCTCGACCAGGGCCGGGTCAACGGCACGACGTTCGACGTCGCGGTGTTCACGAACCTGACCCGCGACCACCTCGACTACCACGGCTCGATGGCCGCGTACGGCGACGCCAAGGCGAGGCTGTTCTCGTGGCCGGGGCTCGCGTGCTCGGTGATCAACGCGGACGACGCGTACGGCCAGCGGATGATCGACGAGGTGCGCGGGCGCGGCGGGCGCGCGATGTCGTACGGCGTCGCGAACGCGGAGGTCGCCGCGACGAGCGTCGCGATGGGGCCGCGGGGGCTCTCGCTCGGCGTCGCCACGCCGTGGGGTCCCGGCGAGGTCGACACGGGGGTCGTCGGCGCCTTCAACGTGTCCAACCTGCTCGCCACGCTGGGCGCGCTTCTCGCGAGCGACGTGGGACTCGATCGCGCGCTCGACGCGCTCGCGCGCGCCGCGCCGCCGCCCGGACGGATGGAGCGGCACGGCGGCGGCGGCAGGCCGCTCGTCGTGATCGACTACGCGCACACGCCCGATGCGCTCGAGAAGGTGCTCGTGGCGATGCGGCCGGCGGTGGCGGAAGGCTGCGACCTCGTGTGCGTGTTCGGCTGCGGAGGCGACCGCGATCCGGGCAAGCGGCCGGTGATGGGGCGCGTCGCCGCCGAGCTTGCCGACCGTGTCGTCGTCACCACCGACAACCCGCGCTTCGAGGACCCCGCGGCGATCGCGGGCGCGGTCGCGAAGGGCATCGTCGAAAGCGGGCAGCGCCGCTGGCTCCTCGAGCTCGACCGCGCGTCCGCGATCGCCGCCGCCGTGCGAGACGCGAAGCCGGGCGACGTCGTCGTCGTTGCCGGCAAGGGTCACGAGACCTACCAGGAGGTCGCGGGCGAGCGGCGGCCGTTCTCCGATGCGCAGGCGGTGGATGAGGCGCTCGCCGGCCGGGGCGCTGCATGATGGACCT
>JAKLIE010000504.1 GCA_022709775.1 Pseudomonadota bacterium | reverse complement strand
GACGGGCCGTCGGAGTTCCTCGAGCTCGTCTACGCGAACGACGCGAAGCTCTACGTGCCGGTGTCCGGCCTGCACCAGATCTCGCGCTACAGCGGCGCCTCGCCCGAGAGCGCCCCGCTGCACGAGCTCGGCAGCGGCCAGTGGGAGAAGGCGAAGCGTCGCGCGGCGCAGAAGGCGCACGACACGGCGGCCGAGCTCCTCAACCTCTACGCGCAGCGCGCGGCGCGCAAGGGCCACGCGTTCGGCTTCAAGGCGCACGACTACGAGGCGTTCGCCGAGGGCTTCGGCTTCGACGAGACGCCCGACCAGCAGGCCGCGATCGAGTCGGTGATCTCCGACCTCCGGTCCGGCAGGCCGATGGACCGGCTCGTCTGCGGCGACGTGGGCTTCGGCAAGACCGAGGTCGCGCTGCGCGCGGCGTTCGTGGCGCTCTCCGACGGCAGGCAGGTCGCAGTCCTCGTGCCGACGACGCTGCTCGCCGAGCAGCACTTCCTGGTCTTCTCCGACCGCTTCGCCGACTGGCCGGTGAAGCTCGCCGAGCTGTCCCGCTTCCGCTCGCCGAAGGAGGTGAAGGCGGCGCTCGACGGGCTCGCGCGCGGCGCGATCGACCTCGTGATCGGCACGCACCGGCTGATCCAGCCCGACGTGAAGTTCGCGAACCTCGGCCTCGTCATCATCGACGAGGAGCACCGGTTCGGCGTGCGCCAGAAGGAGCGCCTGAAGCGCCTGCGCGCCGAGGTCGACGTGCTCACGCTGACCGCGACCCCGATACCGCGCACGCTCGCGATGTCGCTCGAGGGCATCCGGGACTTCTCGGTGATCGCGACCGCGCCGCAGCGCCGGCTCGCGATCCGGACCTTCGTCCTGCCGTACTCGTCGGGCATCGTGCGCGAGGCCTGCCTGCGCGAGCTCAAGCGCGGCGGACAGGTCTATTTCCTGCACAACGACGTCGACACGATCGCGACGACGGCGGAGAAGATCGCCGCGCTCGTTCCCGAAGCACGCGTCGCGATCGCGCACGGCCAGATGGGCGAGCGCGAGCTCGAGCACGTGATGCGCGACTTCTACGCGCAGCGCGTGAACGTCCTCGTCTGCTCGACGATCATCGAGACCGGCATCGACGTGCCGACCGCGAACACGATCATCATCGAGCGCGCCGACCGCTTCGGACTCGCGCAGCTCCATCAGCTCCGGGGCCGCGTCGGCCGCTCGCACCACCAGGCGTACGCGTACCTGCTGACGCCGCCGGAGGAAGCGCTCTCGGCGCAGGCGAAGAAGCGCCTCGAGGCGATCCAGCTGATGGAGGACCTGGGGTCGGGCTTCTACCTCGCGATGCACGACCTCGAGATCCGCGGCGCGGGCGAGGTGCTGGGCGAGGACCAGTCGGGCGAGATGGCCGAGGTGGGCTTCCAGCTCTACGCCGACATGCTGAAGTCGGCGGTCTCGGCGCTGAAGTCGGGACGCGAGCCCAACCTCGCCGAGCCGCTGGGCGTCACGACCGAGATCCAGCTGCACGTGCCCGCGCGCCTGCCCGAGGACTACTGCAACGACATCCACGAGCGGCTCGTCCTCTACAAGCGGCTCGCCACGGCCGAGGATGCCGACGGCATCGACGCGATCGTCGAGGAGCTCGTCGACCGCTTCGGCCCGCTGCCCGAGCCCGCGATCGCGCTGGTCGCGTCGCACCGGTTGCGCATCGCCGCGAAGCCGCTGGGCGTGCGGAAGGTCGACGCGGGTCCCGAACGCACGACCGTCCAGTTCGTGCCCGATCCGCCGTTCGACCCGGGCAGGCTGATCCTGCACGTTCAGCGCGACGGGCGCACCCGCTTCGCCGGCCCCGACCGCGTGCGCATCGACCGCGCCGCGCCCTCGCTCGAGGAGCGGATCGCGCTGGTGCGCGGCTTCCTGGAGAAGCTCGCGTGAGAGGTCATCGGTGAAGGCGATGCCTTCCCTTCCCGCGTCGGTGCACGTGTTCGTGCGCGACTGGCTGTCGGCGAACCACGTTCTGCTC
>JAKLIE010000503.1 GCA_022709775.1 Pseudomonadota bacterium | reverse complement strand
CGCCCGTGGGCGAAAAGTCGAGCCGATCCGCCCAGGCATGGGGCAGCCACGGCCTCAGGGCCATGGCGCCCGACGCCAGCGACGGCGCGAGGAACGCATTCTGCCACCAATCGCGCTGCGCGATGCCCGTCACCCCCGCGACGAGCGCGAACGCGACCATGAACGCGAGACCGCGCACGAGGCCGAACGTCGCGCCGAGCGCCGCGTCGACGAACCCCATTCCCGCCTTGCGCACGACCGCGCGCAGGGGCCATGCCAGCAGCGCACCGGCGACGAGCGCCGCGACGAAGATCGCGACGAACGAGATCACGTAGGGAACGAAGGGCGCGTCGGGCACCGAAGGGAGCGCCGCGCCCAGCGCCGGCGTGAACGCGAGCGCGGCGACGAACCCGACGACCCACGCGACCGTGCCGATCAGCGAACGGATGACCCCGCGCGCGTAGGCGAACAGGATCGAGATCGCGACGACGACGATCGCGCAGACGTCGAGCGCGGTCACGGTCGCGGCCCGGGCGCTATTTCGCCGGCACGACGATGCCGGCGTGGCCTTCGGCCTTGAGCTTGTCGCGCGATTGTGCGGCCGCCTCGCGCGACGGGTAGGGCCCCACTCGCACGCGCCACAGCGTACCGCGGCTCGTGGAGATCGCCTCCGTGAACGCCGGGTAGCCCGCGCGCTTCAGCTTGTTCGACAGCGCGTTTGCTCCCTTGTCGTCGGAGAACGCCGCGAGCTGAACGGCGAATCCCTCGCGCGGGAGCGCAGCCGGTTCGACCGCCTTCGCGGGCGCATCGGCCTTTGCGGGCGCATCGGTCTTCCCCGGCGCAGGCGCCTTCGATGCGTCGGCGACCTTCGTGCCGTTGCCGTTCGCCTTCGGCGGCACCGACGCGGTGCGCGCGCCGGGAGCGAGCACCCCCTTTTCCGCATCCGCGATCGACTTGCGGGGCGCCGCGTCCTGCGCCGGCGGCGGCGTCTGCACGGGTGCCGCGTCGGGCGCGGCAGGCGCAGCGTCGGAGGCGGGGCTCGGCGACGCCGCAGGCGCGACCGGCGCAGTCGCCCGGGTCGCCTGCGCGGGCTTCGCCGCATCCTGCTTCGGGCGTCCCTCGCCGACCTTGCTCACGTACTTGCCTTCGTCGACCGGCGGGATGCGGACCGACACGTCCTCGCCCAGCGGCCGCGGCTCGCTCTCCAGCAGCATCGGCACGACGACGGCCGCGACGAGCGCGAGCACGATCGCGCCGATCAGGCGACGGCGCCCGCGGCGTTTCAGTTCGTCGAGATTGAGGTCGGCGGGCTCGGCCATTGCCTGGGGTTCGCCCGGTCACCGGTCCGCCGCGAGCGCGGCGGCCACCGTGAGGAACGAACCGAAGGCGACGATTCTATCAGCCTCGCCCGCCGCGTCGACCGCCGACCGCCAGGCGCTCTCGACGTCGGGCGCGGTGCGCACCGCCGCGGGCGGCACGCCGGCCCGCGCGAGCGACGCAAGGAGCGTCTCCGCCGAGGCGCCGCGCGGCCCCGGAAGAGGCGCGACGGTCCAGCGATCGACCTGCCCCTTGATGGCGGCGACAACGCCGTCGATGTCCTTGTCCGCCAGCATGCCGAGCACGGCGTGGGTCTGCGCGTGGTAGCCCATCGACGCGAGGCATGCCGCGAGCGAGCGCGCGGCGTGCGGATTGTGCGCGACGTCCAGCACGCGCGTCGGACGCCCGGGAAGCACCTGGAAGCGGCCCGGGAGCTCGACGCCGACGAGCCCATCGCGCAGCGCGCCCGCGCTCACCGGGAGCCGGTCGCGCAACGCGTCGATCGCGGCGATCGCGCACGCCGCGTTGCCGATCTGGTAGGCGCCGCGCAGCGCCGGATGGGGAAGTCCGAAGCGCTCGCTGCCCGGCCCGCGATAGCGCCACTGCGTGCCCTCGGCGGTTGCGGTGAAGTCGCGTCCCGCGACGTAGAGGCGCGCGCCGATGCGCGCTGCCTCGTCGACGAGCGATCGCGGGGGATCCGGGTCCCCGCTGATGGCG
>JAKLIE010000502.1 GCA_022709775.1 Pseudomonadota bacterium | reverse complement strand
GCGAACGCGCGCACGTCGTCGCGCGGGCCGTAGGGCACGCCGCGCTTCGGGTCGGGCGTACGCTGCGCGAAGGCGTCGGACGCAACGAGGCCGGCGACGAGGGCGACCGCGAGCGTGACGACGAACGTGGAGCGTGGCATGGACGAGCGCGGATCGAGGCGGGCCGATGGTATCATCGCCGCGCTCTCCACCCGGCTCCCGCGCGCGTCGCCGCGCAACGATGCTCTACCCGTTCCTGCGTCCCGCGCTGTTCGCGCTCGATCCCGAGCGTGCGCACGGGATCGCGTTCGCCGCGCTCGACGCCGCCGCGAAGTCGGGCTTGGCGCGGTTCGTCGCGCCGGCGCTCCCGCGCGACCCGGTGCGCGTGATGGGCATCGACTTCCCCAACCGGGTCGGCCTCGCCGCCGGGCTCGACAAGGACGCCGCGCACCTCGCGGGACTCGCGACGCTCGGCTTCGGCTTCCTCGAGGCCGGGACCGTGACGCCGCGACCGCAGCCCGGCAACCCGAAGCCGCGAATGTTCCGGCTGCCGAAGGCGGACGCCCTCATCAACCGGCTCGGGTTCAACAACGGCGGCGTCGAGCGCTACGTCGCCAACGTGCGCGCGTCCGGCTACCGCGGCATCCTCGGCTGCAACATCGGAAAGAACGCGGTCACGCCGAACGACCGCGCCGTCGACGACTATCTCGCGTGCCTCGCCGCCGTCGCGCCGGTCGCGAGCTACGTGACGGTCAACGTGAGCTCGCCCAACACGAAGGGCCTGCGCGACCTGCAGTCGGAGGAGGCGCTCGACGCGCTGCTCGCTCGCGTCGTCGAGGCGCGCGACGAACGGGTGCAGGAGCTCGGCCGCGCGCTGCCGCTCGCGATCAAGATCGCGCCCGACCTCGAATCGGACGCGATCCGCGGCATCGCGCGGGTGCTCGTCGCGCGGCGGGTCGACGCGGTGATCGCGACCAACACGACGATCGCCCGCGACGGCGTCGCGTCGCTGCCGCATGGCGACGAGGCCGGCGGACTGTCCGGCCGTCCGACGTTCGAACGCTCGAACGTCGTCATTCGCACGCTCGCGAAGGCGCTCGACGGCGCACTGCCGATCATCGGCGTGGGCGGCATCCTGTCGGGGGACGACGCGCGCGAGAAGATCGCCTGCGGCGCCTCGCTCGTGCAGCTCTACACGGGGCTCGTCTACCGCGGGCCGGCGCTCGTCGCCGAGTGCGTGCGCGCGCTGGCGGCCATGGGGTCGGAGCCGTAATCCGGTCCCACGTCATTCTCGAGAACGACGAAGCGGAGACCGAATTGCGGCTCCGACCCCATCATTGCCGTTTCCGCGTCGGGGGCTTCTTCCGCGGCGAGCGCGTCGCCGGCTCCCCGCCACCGTGCGACGCGAGCCACGATCGCGTCGCCTGCACGAGCATCTTGCCGTCGCCCTCGGCGACCGTCTCGCCGCGCTGGTTCACGGCCACCGCGCGCATCGCGACGACACCACCGCCGTGCTTCGGCTTGTCGATCTTCTCGACGACGGTCCACGTCGTCGTGAGCGTGTCGCCCGCGCGCACCGGCGCGACGAATCGCGTCGCCTGCTCGAGGTAGGCGATGGCGGTGCCGTGGAAGATCATGCCGACGGCGCCGCCCATGATCGCGCTCGTCATCACGCCGTGCAGGATGCGCGTGCCGAAGCGCGTCCCGCTCGCGAACGCATCGTCGACGTGGTGCGGGTTGAAGTCGCCGATGAGGCCCGCGCCGACGACGAGGTGCGTGTCGGTGACCGTGAGCGACCGGCGGAACGTGTCGCCCGTCCCGACCTCGTCGTAGTGCCTGCCGCTGCCGTCCATGCCGGTCATCCGCGGTCCGGGATCGGCTCGAACCGGAATCCCCCCTCCCGCACGCCGGCGACCAGGTGCGCGAGCGCCGCGTCGGCGTCGGCGGCGGGGCCGCGCACGCCGAGCTCGATGCGCCGCCCGCCACCGGGCAGGAACGCCGGGAGGCTGAAGAGCTTGACGCGCGGGAAGCGCGCGACG
>JAKLIE010000501.1 GCA_022709775.1 Pseudomonadota bacterium | reverse complement strand
GTGCCGTCGCAGGTCTGCATCACCCGCGACAACACCCAGCTGCAGGTCGACGGCATCCTCTACTTCCAGGTCACCGATCCGAAGCTGGCGTCGTACGGATCGTCGAACTACATCGTCGCGATCACGCAGCTCGCGCAGACGACGCTGCGGAGCGTGATCGGCCGCATGGAGCTCGACCGCACGTTCGAGGAGCGCGAGCAGATCAACGCGAACGTCGTCGCCGCGCTCGACGAGGCGGCCACGAGCTGGGGCGTCAAGGTGCTGCGCTACGAGATCAAGGACCTGACGCCGCCCGCCGAGATCCTGCGCTCGATGCAGGCGCAGATCACCGCCGAGCGCGAGAAGCGCGCGGTGATCGCCACGTCGGAAGGCAGACGGCAGGAGCAGATCAACGTCGCCGAGGGGGCGCGCGAGGCGGCGATCGCACAGTCCGAGGGCGAGAAGCAGGCGGAGATCAACAACGCGCAGGGTCGTGCCGCGGCGATCCTCGCGATCGCCGAGGCGAACGCGAAGGCGATCCGGCAGGTCGCCGAGGCGGTCGAGGCGCCGGGCGGCCTCAATGCGGTCAACCTCAAGGTCGCCGAGCAGTACATTGCCGCATTCGGCAACCTCGCCGTCAAGAGCAACACGTTGATCCTCCCGGCCAATGCGGCGGACGTCGCGGGAATGATCGCGACGGCGATGTCGGTGATCAGGCCGCCGGCGAAGCAGGACTGACGGCAACCGGATCGGGAGCGGGAGCGGAACGAATGGACATTCGCGGGAGCACGTTCGTCATCAGCGGCGGCGCGTCGGGGCTCGGCGCGGCGACCGCGCGAATGATCGCGGGCGCGGGCGGCAACGTCGTCGTCGCGGACCTCAAGGAAGACGACGGCGTCGCGCTCGCGCGCGAACTCGGCGCCCAGGGGCGCTTCGTGCGCTGCGACGTCACCGACGAAGCGAGCGCGACCGCCGCCGTGCGCGCTGCGGTGGACGGCTTCGGCGGGATCCGGGGACTCGTCAACTGCGCCGGCATCGTCCACGCGGAGAAGGTCGTCGGCAGGGACGGTCCGCACACGCTCGCCGGATTCCAGCGCGCGGTGGCGATCAACCTCGTCGGCACGTTCAACATGACGCGGCTCGCCGCGCAGGCGATGTCGACGGGCGCGCCGGACGCCGGGGGCGAGCGCGGCGTGATCGTGAACACGGCGTCGGTCGCGGCGTTCGACGGACAGATCGGCCAGGCCGCGTACGCCGCGTCCAAGGCCGCCGTCGTCGGCATGACGCTGCCGGTCGCGCGCGAGCTCGCGCGCTACGGCATCCGCGTGATGACGATCGCGCCGGGCATCTTCGAGACGCCGATGATGTCCGGGCTGCCTTCCGACGTGCAGGCATCGCTGGGCAGGATGGTGCCGTTCCCGCCGCGCCTCGGCCGGCCCTCGGAGTTCGCCGCGCTGGTGCGCTCGATCGTCGAGAACCCGATGCTGAACGGCGAGACGATCCGCCTCGACGGCGCGATCCGGATGGCCCCGAAATGAGTCCGGGTGCCCGGCGGATCAGTCGCGCTTGACCAGCGCGAACCCGGCGACGGCGATCGCGACGAAGAAGGCGAACGTCCAGCCGGCGATCGAGAGGCCGAGGAAGACCCAGCCCTTCTCGGCGCATTCGCCGCTGCCTTCGAGCACGCGGCGGATCACGTCGACGAACGGCAGCGTGTCGATCATGTACGAAAGGCCCATGCCGCACGCCGGCACCTGGTCCTTCGGCAGCGACTGGAGCCATATCTGACGCCCGGCGAGCGCCGCGCCCGATGCCGATGCGACGAACAGGAGTCCGGCGTAGATCCACGCGCCGACCCGCCCCGGGTTGTGGAACGTTCCGACGAGGAAGATCAGCCCGATCGCGACGACGGCGACGCGCTGGAACATGCAGAGCGGGCAGGGCGAGAGGCCCTCGATGTGCTCGAGCCAGAACGCCCATCCCATCAGGCCCGCGCAGACCAGGAACCCGAGCGCGAACGCGATGCGGCGCGACGGCAGCAGGATGAG
>JAKLIE010000500.1 GCA_022709775.1 Pseudomonadota bacterium | reverse complement strand
AGGCGCTCGTCGCCCAGCTCGGCCGCGCCGTGCGTCGCCAGCGAATCGGCGATCGTCGCGAGGTCGGCGGCGAACGCCTCGGGCGTCTCGTAGGGCGGCAGCTCGACGTGGGGTGGGCGCGGGAGCGTCACGCCGGACTTCCGCCGTGCGGTCGCCGCGAGCCGCGCGTAGACACCGATCAGCGCCTGCCGGTACGGCTCGTCCTGCCGGTGCGGGTTCGCGTCGTGCGCGGCCGCCGCCAGGCCGAGCAGCGCCGGCGTCGGCCGCACGAGCCGGGACGAGAGCGAGAGCTCTCCGCCCAGCCGGTGGACCTCGTCCAGATAGTGGCCGAATGCGACCCCCGCCTGCGCGCGAACCGCGTGGACGAGCGTCTGTGCGGTGACGAACGGATTGCCGTCGCGATCGCCGCCGATCCACGAGCCCATCCGCAGGAAAGGGGCGAGCCGCCCCCCGTCGAGCGCGCGCCGCCCCAGATTCGCGGCAAGGTCGGCATAGAGGCGCGGCAACTCGGCGAGGAACGTGTAGCGGTAGTACGCGAGTCCGTTCTCGATCTCGTCGACGACCTGCAGACGCGAGAGCCGCAGCATCGCCGTCTGCCAGAGTCCCAGAACGCGGCGATGGAGGCGCACCTCGACCTCGCGCCGCTCGGCGGCCGAAAGCGCCATGCGGTCGCGCATCGCGACGAGCTCGGCGATGCCGCGCTCGGCGTCGAGGATGCTCTTGCGCTGCACCTCGGTCGGGTGTGCGGTGAGCACCGGGCTCACGCGGGAGCTCCTGCACCAGCGGACGATCGCGTCGGCGCCTGCTCCCCGGGACGCGAGCGCGGCGAGCGCGCCGGCGAGGCTGCCGCGCTGCGCGGGGGAGCCCGCGAGCGCGTGCATCCGCCGGCGGCGGTTCTGGTGCACGTCCTCGGCGATGTTCGCGAGCTGCGAGAAGTAGGAGAAAGCGCGCACGACCTCGAGCACCTGCGCAACCGGCAACCCGTCCAGCATCGCCGAGAGCTCGGCGCGCGCCGCGTCGGCCTCCGCCCCGTGGCCGCGCCGGAAGCGGATCGCAGTCTGCCGGATCCCCTCGATCCTGGCGTAGCCCTCCTCGCCCGTCTGCTGCCGCAGCACCTCCCCGAGGATGCGCCCAAGCAGCCGCGTGTCGTCGCGCAGCGGCCGATCCTTGTCGGCGTCGTCCGCGTGGGCGGGGAGCGGGTGCTCGTCGTTTTTCATCGCACGGGGTCGGGGGCGTCTACAATCGCAGTCTATATGAGCCTCGTCCCTCGACTTCCGACGCGCCCGCGCGGCGGACACGCCTTGCGCGCACGCGCCCCGGAACGGACATGAACCCGCCGCTGCCCGAATCGCTGCGCAGTGCCGCGCGCACGCTCGCTTCGACGCCGATCGCCGCCCTGTTCGAGCGCGATCCGCATCGCGTCGAGCGGCTCACCAGCGCCTGGGAAGGTTTCCGCGTCGACCTTTCGAAGGAGCGGATCACGCCCGAGGCGATGGCGGGTCTGTGCGCGCACGCGGAAGAGGCAGGGCTTGCCCGGTGGATCGCCGCGCTGTTCGCCGGCGAGAAGGTCAACGTCAGCGAAGGCCGGCCCGTGCTGCACCCGGCCTTGCGCGATGCGTCCACCGCTCCCTTCGCGGTCGACGGCGCCGACCTGCGCGGCGACATTCGCGCGATGCGCGAGCGCACAGCGAAGATCGCCGACCACATCCGGCGCGGCGCGCGCCTCGGCGCCACCGGCGCACCGATCCGCCACCTCGTGCACCTGGGCATCGGCGGTTCGGACCTCGGCCCGCGACTCGTCGTCGAGGCGCTGCGCGGCGACGGGGCGCCGGACGGCCCGGGCGTCTCGTTCGTTGCGAACGTCGACCCGGTCGCGCTCGACCGCGCGCTCGCGACCCTCGACCCCCGCGTAACGCTGTTCGTCATCGCGTCGAAAGGCTTCGCGACGCAGGAGACGCTTGCGAACGCACGCGCCGCGCTGGCATGGCTCGCCGCCGCGTTGCCTCCCGGGACCGACGCGCGCCGCCAC
>JAKLIE010000050.1 GCA_022709775.1 Pseudomonadota bacterium | reverse complement strand
AAGCACGCGCCGCACACGGCCGCCTCCGTCGCGGCGGACGACTGGGCGCATGCGTATTCGCGCAGGATCGCGGGCTGGCCGTCGGTGGCGCAGGAGGCGTCGAAGTACTGGCCCCCGGTCGGCCGCGTCGACAACGTCTACGGCGACCGCCACCTGTTCTGCAGCTGCATCCCGGTGTCGGACACGGTGCCGGACACCGAACCGGCCTGACGTGCGCGTCCTGATCCTGGGCGGCGGCGTCATCGGCGTCACCGCAGCGTGGTACCTCGCGGCCGACGGCCACGAGGTCACGCTCGTCGACCGCCAGCCCGGCGCCGCGCTCGAGACCTCGTACGCGAACGGCGGGCAGATCTCGGCGTCGTACGCGGAGCCCTGGGCCAATCCCGAGGCGCCGCTCAAGGTGCTGAAGTGGCTCGGCCGGGAGGACGCACCGCTGCTCTTCCGCCTGCGCGCTGACTGGCGGCAGTGGAGATGGGGGCTGCAGTTCCTCGTCGAATGCCTGCCGTCGCGCACGCGCCACAACACGGTCCAGTGCCTGAACCTCGCGCTCTACTCGCGCGACTGCCTGAAGGCCCTGCGCGCGGCGACCGGCATCGCGTACGACCACCTCGAGCGCGGCATCCTGCAGTTCTACACCGACGCGAAGGAGTTCGAGCACGGCGTCGCGGCCGCGGCGCTGATGCGCGAGTACGGCTGCGACCGCGTCGTCCGCACGGCGGACGAGTGCGTCGCGATCGAGCCGGCGCTCGCCGCGTGCCGCAGCCGCATCGCCGGCGGCATCTACACGGCGACAGACGAGACGGGCGATGCGCAGGTCTTCACCGAGGAGCTCGCGAAGCTCGCGGCGGCGCGCGGCGCGACGTTGCGCTGGAGCACGACCGTCGAGGCGATCGAGACGGCCGGCGACGCGGTCTCCGGCGTGCGCGTCCGCACCGCCGCCGGACGGACCGAGACGCTGACGGCCGATGCGGTGGTGGTCGCGCTCGGGAGCTACAGCCCGTTCGCGCTCGAGCCGATAGGCGTGCCCTGCGGCGTGTATCCCGCGAAGGGCTACTCGATCACGCTCGACGTGGGCGACCACAGCGGCGCGCCGACGGTGTCGCTCACCGACCTCGCGTGGAAGATCGTGCTGACGCGCCTGGGAAAGCGCCTGCGCGTCGCCGGCACGGCCGAGCTGAACGGCTGGAACACGGCGATGAACGACCTTCGCTGCGAGTCGCTCGTCCGGCGCACGTTCGACCTGTTTCCGGACGCCGCCGAGCGCGACAGTGCGGTGTTCTGGACCGGCCTTCGACCCGCCACGCCGTCGAACGTGCCGCTGATCGGGCGGACGCGCTACCGCAACCTGTGGCTGGACACCGGACACGGCACGCTCGGCTGGACGATGGCCTGCGGCTCCGGGCGCGCACTCGCCGATCTCGTCGCCGGGCGGAAGCCGGAAGTGGACTTCGTCTTCCTCGGGGAGCGCCGGACGGTGTAAGGTTCGCTTCGCCATGCCCGCCCTCGCCACGCTCAATCGTTTCCAGGCCGCCGGCATCCACCTCGCGATCTCGGTCGTGGTCGCCGCGGTGGTGCTCGCGGCGCTCCTGCTCGTCTGGTATCCGCAGCCGTACTTCCGGCTGGCCGGTGGCGCCGCGCTCATGATGATCCTGATCGGCGTCGACGTCGTGATCGGGCCGCTCCTGACGCTCGTCGTGTTCAATCCCGCGAAGAAGAGCCTCCGGTTCGACCTCGCGGTGATCGCGGCCCTGCAGGTCGCGGCGCTGATCTACGGCATCACGGTGATCGCGCAGGCGCGCCCCGTCTTCGTCGTGTTCGCGGGAGAGCGCTTCACCGTCGTCGCGGCCAACGTAATCGACCCGGAGTCGCTCGCGTCCGCGAAGCCCCCGTTCGACACGTTGCCGGTCGGCGGCCCGAGGATCGTCGGGGCACGGCTGCCGGACGACCCGGCCGCACGCGAGCGCGCGATGCTGCTCGCCGCCGCCGGGATCGACCTGCCGATGCTGCCGCGCTACTACGTGCCTTTCACCGAGATGGCCGGCCAGCTGAAGGCGAAGGCGCGCCCGATCGAGGAGCTCGAGCGCATGAACCCGCAGGCGCCCGGCACGGTCGCGGCGGCCATCGCGCGATCCGGACGCACCAGGGAATCGCTCGCCTGGGTTCCTGTCGTCGGGCGCCTCGAAGTCGGTTCGGCGATCGTCGACACCGCGCGCGGCGAGGTCGTGGCCGTCATCCCGGTGAGCCCGTTCTGACGAGGCTGCCGGCGGCCGCGACCGACGTCGCGGCTTCGCCGCCCGCGCCCCCGGAGGGAGAGTTCGCCCGGCGGGGCGCTATAATTTCGACTCCCTCCGACCGCGCTTCCCGAATGTTCCGTTTCCTCGCGGCGCTCGCGATCGCCGCCTGCGCGTTCGCATCGTCACCCGCTTCGGCTCAGGCGCCCGCGCCGCCCTCGATCGCCGCCGCCGCGTGGACGCTCGTCGACGTGACGAGCGGGCAGACGATCGCGTCGCACCGGACCGACGAGCGGCGCGACCCCGCCTCGATCACGAAGCTGATGACCGCGTACGTCGTCTTCGGGGCGCTGCGCCGGAAGTCGATCGTCCCGTCGCAGATGGTGAGCGTTTCCGAGCGCGCCTGGCGCGCCGAGGGATCGCGCATGTTCATCGAGCCGCGCAAGTCGGTGTCGGTCGACGAGCTTCTGCACGGGATGATCGTGCAGTCGGGCAACGACGCCTCGATCGCGCTCGCGGAGCTGGTCGCCGGGTCGGAGCCCGCTTTCGTCGAGCGCATGAACCAGGAGGCGAGGCGCCTCGGCATGCTGAGCACGCAGTTCGTGAACGCGACGGGGCTCGCCGATCCGCAGCACTGGTCGACCGCGGGCGACATCGCGACCCTCGCGCAGGCCGTGATCCGCGACTATCCCGAGTACTATCCGCTCTACTCGCTGCGCGAGTACCGCTACAACAGGATCACGCAGCCCAACCGGAACCGCCTTCTGTGGTCCGATCCCTACGTCGACGGCATGAAGACCGGGCACACCGAGGTCGCGGGCTGGTGCCTCGTCGCCTCGGCGAAGCGCGGCGAGCGGCGCCTGCTGTCGGTGGTGCTGGGTGCGCTGTCGGACTCGGCCCGCGCGGCGGAGAGCCAGAAGCTGCTGAACTTCGGTTTCCAGGCGTTCGACACCGTTCAGCTCTACCAGTCGGGCAAGCCCGTGTCCGCGCTCAAGGTGTGGAAGGGGGCGGAGCGCGAGGTCGGCGCCGGATTCCTCGCCGACCGTTACGTCACGCTGCCGCGCGGCCGCGCGGGCGACCTCAAGCTCACGCTGGAGGCGCTCGAACCGCTCGTGGCGCCGGTCTCGCGCGGGCAGCGCGTCGGCGTCGTCCGCGTCGCGCTCGACGGCAGGTCGATGGCGGAGTTCCCGCTCATCGCGCTCGACGAAGTCGGCCCGGCGAACGTCTTCGTCCGCGCGTGGGACAGCGTGCGCCTGTGGTTCAAGTGATGCGGTCGCGCGGGCGAGGCTCGCGCATGGACGCGCGGAGGAGACCCCGATGATCGACGGCGAGCAGATCGTCTACCTGAACGGCGAGTTCCTGCCGATGGGCGAGGCGAAGATCCCGGTCCTCGACCGCGGCTTCATCTACGGCGACGGCGTGTACGAGGTGATCCCCGTCTATCACCGGGCGCCGTTCCGGATGCCGCATCATCTCAAGCGGCTGCAGTACAGCCTCGACGGCATCCGGCTCGCCAACCCGATGGACGACGCGGCATGGGACGCGATCGTCCGCGAGCTCGTCGCGCGCCAGCCCTTCGACGACCAGGCCGTCTACCTGCAGGTCACGCGAGGCGTCGCGAAGCGCGACCACGCGTTCCCCAGGGGCGCGCGTCCGACCGTGTTCATGATGAGCAATCCGCTGCCGCTGCCCTCCCGCGAGCAGGTCGAGCGAGGCGTCGCCGTCGTCACCGCCGACGACAACCGCTGGCAGCGATGCGACCTCAAGACGACGTCGCTCCTCGGCAACGTGCTGATGCGTCAGCGCGCCGCCGACCTCGGCGCGGCCGAGACCGTGATGTTCCGCGACGGCTGGCTCACCGAGGCGTCGGCGTCGAACGTGCTGATCGTGCGCGGCGGGACGATCGTCGCGCCGCCCAAGGACCACCAGATCCTGCCGGGCATCACCTACGACGCGACGCTGGAGTTCGCGCGGGAGGCCGGCATGCCGATGGAGGTCCGGCCGGTGCGGCGCGAGGAGGCGCTCGCGGCCGACGAGATGTGGCTGTCGTCGTCGACCAAGGAAGTCCTGGCGATCACGACGCTCGACGGCAGGCCCTTCGGCGGCGGCGTCCCCGGTCCGGTGTTCCGCCGCATGTACGCAGTGTTCCAGGCGCACAAGCCGACGGCTTCGCGGAGGGCGTAGCGTCGCCCCTGGGTGTCGGGCACGTGCCCGACACCGGAGGTCAGAGCGGCGCGGTCGTCGCGTAGCGGTGCTCGTGGAAGACGAGGCCGCGGCCATGGCCTCGCGCGCAGTCGTGCACGTCGCCGATGAACACGACGTGGTCGCCGGCGCGGTGGCGCGCGTGGTGCGAGCACTCTATCCACGCGACGCAGCCGTCGATCAGCGGGGCGCCCGCCCAGCCGAGTCGATACGCAACGCCGGCAAAGCGGTCGGCGTGCGGCCGGGAGAACCGGCGAGCGAGGTCGACCTGGTCCGCGGCGAGCACGTTCACGCTGTAGCGGTCGGACCCCTCGAACGCCGGGAGCGACGCCGACCTGCGCGACAGGCTCCACAGGACGAGCGGCGGGTCGAGCGACACCGAGTTGAACGAGTTCGCGGTGAAGCCGACGAATCGCCCGTCCGGATGGCGCGCGCAGATCACGGTGACGCCGGTCGCGAACTGCGCGAGGGCGTCGCGGAACTGGTGCTCGGTGAAGGCGCGGGCGGGCGCGGCGGAGGGGGCGCGGGTCAAGGTCGCGGGGGCAGGCGGGCGCGCGAGGGCGCGGGCGTTCCCCGATGGTACCGGCAAATCGGTCCTATCCCCTCGCGCCGACGCTTTGCTACACTTTTCGGGCGTCGCTCCGATCCGTCCCCGTTCCGACCCGACGATGGCCGAACCGCTCCAGCAGATCATTGCGAGCCGCTATGCCGGCCGCAACGTTCCGGTGGCGCTCGTGCTCCCCGACGGCGGGCGTCTCGCGCTCTCCGATTCGCCCGAGGTGGAGATCGTCGCGCGGACCTGGTCCGGCCTGAAGGCATTGGCCTCGCCGGCGATGGGGGCTCTCGCGCGAGCGTACGTCAGGAACGACATCGACTTCTCCGGCAGCGCGCGCCGCGTGCTCGACGTCGTCGAATCGCTCGTCGGCGACGTCGCGCACGGCAGGGACCCGCTGACCGCCCGGCTGCGCCTCTGGAAGCATCAGCGCCGGCCGAACCGCGCGAACGTCCAGCACCACTACGACGTCAGCAACGCCTTCTACCGGCTGTGGCTGGACGAGCGGATGGTCTACTCGTGCGCGTACTTCGAGCGCGAGGACGACACGCTGGGTCGGGCGCAGCTCGCGAAGATCGACCACATCTGCCGCAAGCTTCGCCTCCGGCCCGGCGAGCGCTTCCTCGACATCGGCTGCGGCTGGGGCGCGCTGGTCATGCACGCCGCGGAGACCTACGGCGTGCGCGCGACCGGCATCACGCTGTCGCGCAACCAGTACGACCACGTGAAGGCGGAGGTCGCCGCGCGCGGACTCGCGTCGCGCGTCGAGGTGCGCCTGCAGGACTACCTCGACCTGCCCGAAGGCGAGCTCTACGACAAGATCGCGAGCGTCGGCATGTTCGAGCACGTCGGCGTCGCGCGCTTCCCGAAGTACTTCGGCAAGATCTGGCGCGTCCTCGCGCCGGGCGGCTTCGTGCTCAACCACGGCATCACGCACAATCCGCTTCGCGCCCAGAGCCTCGGCAGCGGCATCGGCGACTTCGTCGAGGAGTACGTGTTTCCGGGCGGCGAGCTCACGCACGTGCATCGCGTGATCGAGGGCATGGCGGCGGCGGGCCTGGAGGTCGTCGACGCGGAGGCGCTGCGCGAGCACTACGCGCGAACGCTGTGGAGGTGGACCGAGGCCATCGAGGCCAACGCGGAGGCCGCGCGCCGCGAGGCGGGCGAGGCGCGCTACCGCGTCTGGCGCGTCTACCTCGCCGGATCGGCGCACGCGTTCGACCGCGGCTGGCTCTCGCTGTGGCAGCTCCTGGCTGGAAAGCCGCTGCCCGACGGCACGCTTCCGCACCCGCTCACGCGGCGGTACATGTATCCGTAGCGGGGGATGCGGACACGCCCTGCAGGTCCGGCGTCGACCGCATGCCGGTCGCACGAAGGTGGGCGACCCTTGCGCGGAAGCGCCGGCGGCGCAATATTCCGCCTGATGAAGCTCCTCGACACGACGATGGCCGACGAAGGCCGCTCCTCCGCCCTCGAGTTCCCGACCGCCTTCCCGATCAAGGTGATGGGGCGGCGCACCGACGATTTCGCCCAGGCGATCGTCGAGGTCGTCCTGCGCCATGCGCCGGACTTCGATGCGGGGTCGCTCGAGATGCGCGCGTCGCGCGAGGGCAACTACCTGTCGGTCACCGCGACGATCACCGCGACCTCGCGCGAGCAGCTCGACGCCCTCTACCGCGAGCTCACGTCGCATCCGCTGGTCGCGATGGTGCTGTAGTCGCCCGCGGCTGCCCGCCCCGAACGCGACCCCGCCCCGAGTCCTCCCTGCGAGGGGCCCGCCGGTCCGATCCGGCCCGGGCTCGACGCGCGAGCCCGGTCCGGGCCGAGACGGTTTCATTCCCGTCGCGGCCGCAGCGTGCGGGCGCCCGATGACAGGCGGACCTTTGCGCGGCGCGAGGGAAGCGACGCCACTCCGGGTCGGCGTCGGTCGCGGGGGATGGGCGGTCGAGCTCAGGGGTCGATGAGGGGCCTCTTGCCGAAATGCCATTGCTGTGGCAATATTTTCGGCGATTCATTGCCTGTAGAAAGGACAATTCGTGAGTGGACCCCGACACGGAGCGATGCAAGCGGCCGCCCCCGAAGCCCCGGCACCGTCGCGCGTCCTCGGCAAGGCGGTCGTGCGGGCTGCGGATCTCCTCGGGCTGACGCAGAAGGAGCTGTCGCGCATCCTCGGCGTGTCGGAGGCGACGGCGTCCCGGCTGCGGTCGGACAAGTACCGGCTCTCGCCGGATCGTGCGAAGGAATGGGAGCTCGCGCGCCTGTTCGTCCGTCTGTTCCGTTCGCTCGACGCGCTGTGGGGGCACGACGACGTCGCCCGCACGTGGCTCGCGAGCCCGAATCTCGCGCTCGGCACGCGCCCGCGCGACCTGCTGACGTCGGTCGAGGGTCTGGTCCGTGTCGTCGCGTACCTGGACGCCGCGAGAGGTCGCGTCTAGCGCCATTCGCCACGCGGGCGACGCGTGGCGCGCGGTCGAAGCGCAGCACCTCGTCTCGACCAACGTGCTCGTCGACAACGCGGACGAGCAGCGCGTCCTCGAGGATCTGCTCGACGAAAGCAAGCCTCCGGTGCCGCTGAACGCGCTTCGGCTGGATTTCCTGCTCTACACGCCGTTCCGGTATTCCCCGCCCCGTGGAGGTTCGCGGTTCCGCGGCGAAACCGATCCCGGCGTGTTCTACTGTGCGGACGAGGTCCGGACCGCCTGCGCCGAGCTGGGGTACTGGCGCTGGCGCCATCTGATGGATTCGCCCGCCCTCGCCCGGATGCCACCCGCCAGCCAGACCGTGTTCCGCGTGCGCCTGGACGCGCCCGCGATCGATCTCCGGACGCCGCCGTTCGACGCCGATCGTCCGTCGTGGATCCACCCGCACGACTACGTGGCGTGCCAGGCGATCGCGAAGGTCGCCCGCACGGCCGGCGTGCGCGCGATTCGCTACGAGTCGGTGCGCGATCCGGTGCACGCCGGATGCTGCGCCGTGCTCGATCCGGACGCCTTCGCGAAGCGCTCGCCGCTCGACCAGCAGACGTGGATGCTGTCGGTCTTTCGCGAGCGCGTCGTGTGGCAGCGGTCGCACGTCCTCGGCGGCGGGATGTTCGAGTTCCCGGCATCGGGCTGGTCCGCGCCGCCAGCCGCGCCCGGCCCGAAGCGGCCAGCGAGGAGGCACCGCCCGTGAGCGAGTCCGCGGCTGCCGACCTCGCCTGGATCGCCCGCGCCCCCGCGCACCGCGACGACGCGACCGGCTTCATGCTGCGCACGCTCGGCCGCACCGGCTACGAACGCTGCTGGCGCGCGATGCAGGCGTGGACCGACGCCCGGACGGACGACACGCCCGACGAGCTGTGGATCACCGGGCACCCGCCGGTCTACACGCTGGGTCTCGCCGGACGGCGCGAGCACGTGCTCCGCGACAACGCGATCCCCGCGCTCAAGGTCGACCGCGGCGGCCAGGTCACCTACCACGGGCCCGGGCAGCTCGTCGTCTACGTGCTGGTCGACCTGAAGCGCCGCAGGCTCGGCGTGCGCGAGCTGGTCCGGCGCCTCGAGGCCGCGGTAGTAGAATGGCTCGGTTCGTCGGGGATTTCCGCCTACGGGAAGCCGTCGGCGCCCGGCGTGTACGTCTCGCGCGACGGCGTCGAGGCGAAGATCGCGGCGCTGGGGCTGAAGGTGCGCAACGGCTGCACCTACCACGGCATCGCGGTCAACGTCGCGATGGACCTCTCGCCGTTCGCGGACATCGACCCGTGCGGCTATCCGGGCCTCGCCGTGACGCAGTTGGCGGATCTCGGC
>JAKLIE010000005.1 GCA_022709775.1 Pseudomonadota bacterium | reverse complement strand
CACGGGAACATGCCCATGACCAGCAGGAAGTTCGTCGACGGAATGGCCGCGCGCCGCGAGGTGCTCGGCGACGAGTACGTGGACCGGGCGCTGGCGAACGCCACCGATTTCACGCAGCCGCTGCAGGACCTCGTCACCGAGAACTGCTGGGGCGAGATCTGGACGCGCAACGCGCTGCCGAGGAGGACGCGCAGCCTCGTCACGCTCGCGATGCTCGCGGCGCTGAAGGCGCCGACCGAGCTCAAGGCGCACGTGCGCGGTGCGCTGCGCAACGGCTGCACGGTCGAGGAGATCCGCGAGGTCCTGTTGCAGGCGGCCGTCTACTGCGGCGTGCCGGCGGGCATCGAAGCGTTCCGCGCCGCGAAGGACGCCGTCGAGGACTGGCAGCGCGGCGGCGCGGGCTGAGGCACTCGCAGCGCTCCCCGGAATGCACGACGTCGTCTGCAGGCTCGCCGCACCCGTCGACGCGCCGACGCTCTCGGCGCTCGCCATCCAGGTGTTCCTCGGCACGTACGCCGAGGAAGGCGTCGGGCCGTGGGTCGCCCGGGAAGCGCACGAGCTCCTGTCGCCGGCGGCGTTCGACGCGGCGCTCGGGGACCCGGCGTGCACGCTCGTGCTCGCGGAACGCGACGGGCGCCTGCTAGGATTCGCGCAGCTCGCGTTCCCGTCGCGCCACGCGCTGGTGAAGCACGAGAACGCGGCAGAGCTCGTCCGCCTGTACGTGCAGGAGCGGTTCACGGGTCGCGGGATCGGTCGCGCGCTGCTCGTCCGGGCGGAAGAGGAGGCCGTCGTGCGCGGTGCCTCGACGATGTGGCTCTCGGCATGGGCGCCCAACCTGCGGGCGCTCGCGTTCTACGAACGTTGCCACTATGCCTGCCTCGGTGCATCGACCTACCGCTACCGCGACGACGTCTACGAGACGCGCGTGTACTCGAGACCGCTGCCGGCCGAAAGGCCCTGACCTTTCGAACGACCTTCGGGATATCCCATGCCTACCCACCTGAGGGTCGCGCGTCCGGTGAGCGACCTCGCGCGCTCGACCGCGCTCTACCGCGACGGGCTGGGCCTCGACGTCCTCGGAAGCTTCGCGGATCACGACGGGTTCGACGGCGCGATGCTCGGCCCGGCGGAAGGCGATTGGCACGTCGAGCTCACGCACTGCCGCGCGCATCCGGTGCGACCGCAGCCGACTCGCGAGGATCTCCTCGTGCTGTACGTGCCCGATGCCGGCGAGTGGCGCACGGCGAGCGAACGGATGCTGGCAGCGGGATTCGTCGCGGCAGCGTCGTTCAATCCGTACTGGGACGTGCGCGGACGCACGTTCGAGGACCCGGACGGCTACCGCGTCGTCGTCCAGAACGCGGGCTGGGACGCGAACGCCGCCGCCCCCTTCCGAACCGCTATCCATGCCGGCTACGTGCCCGGCTGCATCGGCCGCATCGCCGCGCTGCACGCCTCCTGGTATTCGGCGCATGCCGGGTTCGGCGTGTACTTCGAGAGCAAGGTGGCGCGCGAGCTCGGCGAGTTCTGCGAGCGCTACGCCGAAGGGCGCGACGGCCTCTGGCTCGCGATGCGGAGCGGGACCGTCGAAGGCTCGATCGCGATCGACGGCTCGCACGCGGAGACCGACGGCGCGCACCTTCGGTGGTACATCGTCTCCGCCGAGCTGCGGGGTCGCGGCGTCGGGAACGAGCTGCTCGGCAAGGCCATCGCCTTCTGCCGGAACCGCGGCGTCGATCGCATCCACCTGTGGACGTTCCAGGGACTCGACGCCGCCGCGCACCTGTACCGCAAGCACGGGTTTCGCCTCGCCGAGGAGCTCCGCGGGAACCAGTGGGGCCGCGAGGTCGTCGAGCAGCGATACGAGCTCGACGGGGTCTGACCCCGGCTCCATCGCGGTCCGCCCCGGGTATCCTCCGGCGTTCCGGCCGCACGATCCGGAACCTTCTGGCGCAGGTTCCTTGCCCGCAGCAGAATCCGTCGACCCGGCCCCCGCAAGCCCGACGATGCAGCCCGCAACGCTGACCGCATACGACGACGCCCTGCTCGACGAGCTCGTCGCGATGTGGCGCGAGAGCTTCGAAGCGGGCGTCGGCGTGACCGACCCGCACCCGATCGCCGAGCAGCGTGCCGCGTTCCTGACGAAGGTCCTGTCGGAAAGCGAGGTCCGCGTCGCGATGCTCGACGGCCGGCTCGTCGGCTTCGTCGCGGCGTCGCGCGAGTCGGTGGCACAGCTGTACGTGCGCGTCGGCTTCCATCGGCGAGGTATCGGGACAATGCTGCTCGCGTGGGCGAAGACGCAGTCGGACGGCAGCCTCTGGCTCTACACGTTCGCGCGAAACCGCGTTGCGCGGGCGTTCTACGAGCGGCACGGTTTCGTCGACGTGGCGCACGGCTTCGAGCCTTTCTGGCAGCTCGACGACGTGCGTTACGAGTGGCGGACGGCGTAGACTTCCCGTCATGGATTCGACGACCAGCGTCCGCCGCTTCGACGAGCAGTTCGTCCGGCAGCTGCGCGACGGCGATCTCGCGCTGAATCCGTTCGAGACGGCTGCGCTTCCGTACCTGCGCGGGCGCGTGCTCGACTTCGGCTGCGGTCTCGGCAACCTCGCCGTTTCCGCCGCGCGTCGCGGCTGCGCGGTCGTCGCGCTCGACGCGAGCCACGCGGCGATCGAGCACCTTCGCCGCACCGCCACCGAGCAGGCGCTGGCGATCGAGGCCGCGGAGGCCGATCTCCGGGCCTACGAGATCCGCGGCGAGTTCGACACCGTCGTATCGATCGGGCTCCTGATGTTCTTCGACTGCCCGACCGCGTACGCGCAGCTCGAGCAGCTCAAGGCGCACCTGCGGCCCGGCGGACATGCGATCGTGAACGTGCTCGTCGAGGGCACGACCTGGCTCGAGATGTTCGATCCGGCGGCCCATTGCCTGTTCGCGCCGGGCGAGCTCGCCCGCCGTTTCGACGGTTGGCGCATCCTGCACGACGAGGCGCGCGAGTTCCCGGCGGCCGACGGCCGGGTCAAGTCGTTCGTCACGGTCGTCGCGCGCAGGCCGGACGCGCGGGCCGCCGCATGAGGCCGGAACGCGGGACGTCCCGACCCGGCATCCCACCCACGGTTCGAGGTTCCCGATGCCGTTCCTTCCGAGAGATTTCGTCGTCCCCGCCGTCGTCGACGCCGGTGCCTTCCGCCTGCGCCCCATCACGATCCACGACGCGTTTCGCGACTACGACGCCGTGATGTCGAGCCGCGAGCACCTCTGGACCCGGTTCGGCGAGGCATGGGGTTGGCCGGCAGCGGACCTCTCGCTCGAGCAGAACATCGTCGACCTGGGCTGGCACCAGAAGGAATTCCAGCTGCGCTCGTCGTTCGACTACGTGGTCGCGAGCCCCGACGGCGCGAGGCAGCTCGGATGCGTCTACGTCGACCCGCCCGACGACGAGGGCGTCGACGCCGGCGTCTGGTACTGGGCGCGGGCGAGCGAGCTCGCATCGGGTCTCGAGGACAGGCTCGCGGCGTTCCTCCCCGGCTGGCTCGCGGACGCGTGGCGATTCCGCTGCGTCAGCATCAACGGCCGCCGGACCCGGCTTCCGGAACCGTCGGCGCGACGCGCGTGAAACGCGCCGGCACCGCCCTGCTCTACGCGATCGCAGCGTATGCCGTCGCCGCGCTCGTCGGCTATGTCCTCGTGCAGCAGCTCTCGTCCAACGTGCACGACCGCGCCGTCGAGGCGGCGATGACCGCCGCGTTCGTCGCCGGTCCGCTCGGTGCCGTCGTCGGCTTCGTCGTCGGCCTGGTGCGCGGCGGCCGATCGGCGCCGCCGCCGCAGGCTTGACGATCCGCCGTGCCGGCGCGAGCATCGCCCGACCATGGCTGCCGACGACCCACGCCCCCTCGACGGGGGATGCACGTGCCGCCACGTGCGCTACCGGATGACGAGCGCGCCGCTGTTCGTCCACTGCTGCCACTGCCGCTGGTGCCAGCGCGAGTCCGGATCGTCGTACGCGCTGAACGCGATGATCGAGGCCGACCGCGTGCTTCTGCTGGACGGCGACGTCGACGTCGTGGCGACGCCCTCGGCGAGCGGCAAGGGACAGAAGATCGGCCGCTGCCCGCATTGCCGCGTCGCGGTCTGGAGCAACTATGCGGGCGCAGGCGACGCCGTGCGTTTCGTGCGCGTCGGAACGCTGGACGAGCCCGACCGGCTGCCGCCCGACATCCACATCTTCACGACGTCGAAGCAGCCGTGGGTCGTGATCCCGGCCGGCGTGCCCGCGATGCACGAGTACTACGACCGCAACGCGCACTGGCCGGAGGCGAGCCTCGAGCGACGCGCGGCGCTGCGGGCGTCGCGGTCGACGCCGCAGCGCGACGGGCCGCGGTGAGCTTCGACGCGTTCGTCGAGACGGCGTGGAACGACCACGGCGATCGGCCGCGCGTGGTCGCGGACCGCCTCGCCGCGTCGCTTCACGTCGTCACGGCGCCGGAGCACGTCGCGCCGTATGCGCGCATCGTGACGCACGTCTTCGGCGAGCACCTCGGCGAGTGGGAACGCGGCGTGCGAATGCTCGAATCGCTCCGTGGGCTCCCCGCCTTCGATCGAAGTCCCGCCGTCGAAGGCGCCGTCGCGCGCGGCATCGGCGCGCTGCGCTACGCCGAGGGCGATGCGCACGCGCTGGATGCGCTCACGTCCGACGACCGGATCGTGGCGATCGCGACCGCGGCCTCGGCGTTCGCGGGTCTCGCCGGGTTCAAGCGCGCGCTCGCCGCCTATGGGCAGGCGCTGGCTCTCGCGGAGGCCGGACTTGCACCCGGCTCTTCGGCGCTGCGCGCGCTCGCGATCGGCGGCAACAACCTCGCGAGCGCGCTGGAAGGGAAGCGCGATCGCGACGGCGTCGAGACGCGAGGCATGATCGTGGCGGCCGAAGCCGCGCTCCGGTACTGGACGCTCGCGGGCACCTGGCTCGAGGAAGAGCGTGCGCACTACCGCCTCGCGCGCAGCCTGCTCCGTGCGCGACGGCCGCGCGACGCGGTCGAGAGCGCGCGCCGCTGCGTCGACGTCTGCGAGCGCAACGACGCGCCCGCGTTCGAGCGCTTCTTCGGTCACGCCGTTCTAGCGGTCGCGCAGCGGGATGCGGGCGACGTCGCTGAATTCGAGGCGTCACGACGCGAAGCGGCGAGATGGCACGAGCAGGTTCCCGAAGGCGAGCGGCATTGGTGCAGCTCCGACCTCGACGAGCTCCGCGGATGAGCCGCCCGTCCGGTACCATCGACGCAACGGATCACCCTTGGGGAATTCCGATGCGACGCCTGACCTTCCTCCTCGCAATGCTGCTGCTCGGACTCCCGCCCGCGCTCGCCGACAAGCCCGCAGGCGGTCCGCCGGGACTTGCCAGGCAGGGCGGCGTGCCGCCCGGACTCGCGAAGAAGGGAGGCCTGCCACCCGGGCTCGCGAAGAAGTTCGGTCCCTCCCCGCCCGCGCGCGCGTACATCGCGCTCGACCCGCGCCGCGACGACCGCGCGTGGTTCCTGATCGACGGGCGCTGGACGCTGCGCGACAGGTTCGACTCGGCGCTGCGCGTCGAGGTCCGGGGCGCGATGGCGATGCCGGCCGTCCCGCCGCCGGTCCCCCTTCCCGCCGCCGGAGTCGCCCTGCACGTGGTGATGTTCGAGTGACCCGGCGAACGGGTGTCGCGCCTGCGCCCGTGCATTCCCGCGCAGCGGATTCGGGAGTACGCTTGCCGCTGCCCCTGCCGGACACCGCCCGACGTGGAGCCGCTGCTCGTCCTCGTCATCCTGCCCGTCATGATCGGAGCGCTCGCCGAGGCGACGTTCCGCGATGCGAAGCGCGCGTCGCTCGCGGCGGCGGCCGGCGCCGCGCTCGCCGTGACCGTCGCGGTGCAGGCGCTCGACCGCAACGAGAGCTGGAGCTGGATCGCCGCCGTGCTCGTATCGCCGCTGCCCGTGGCGCTCGCCGTCGGCACGGCACTGTTCTGGTGGGGACGGACACACTCGCGGCGGCGGGAGCATCGCAACCATGACGACTGAAAGCGCGCGGGGCGTTCGTTGATCCTCTACTGGGCCGACCTGGCGGGCGTCGCCGTGTTCGCCGTGAGCGGCGCGCTCGCGGCCGGACGCAAGGGCCTCGACCTCCTCGGCGTCTTCGTCGTCGCGGCGCTGACGGCCGTCGGCGGCGGCACGACGCGCGACCTCCTGCTCGACCGCCACCCGATCTTCTGGATCGCCGACCCGACCTATCTCGTCGTGATAGGCGCCGCCGCGCTGGCGACGTTCGTCTACGTGCGCGTGCGTCCGCCGCCCCTGGGCGCGCTCCTCGTCGCCGACGCGCTGGGCCTCGCGCTGTTCGCGATGACGGGCGCGCAGGTCGCCGAAGCGGCGGGGCTCGCGCCGATCATCGTCGTGGTGATGGCCACGATGACCGGCGCCGCCGGAGGCGTGCTGCGCGACATCATGTGCGCCGAGATCCCGCTGATCCTGCACCGCGACATCTACGCGACCGCCGCGATCGCCGGCGCGGTGCTCTACCTCGCGGCGCAGGCCGGCGGCGTCGACCGCACGTGGGCGTTCGGGATCGGGATGGCGGCGGTGCTCGCGCTCCGGCTCGCCGCCGTGGCGTGGGGGCTCAGGCTGCCGGTGGCCCGCGTCCCTCCGGCCGCGGACTGACGCCTCGACCGCCGGCCCCCACCCGGTGCGCCGGGTATCTATTGCCTCGATGCACGCCTCCGCCGGACGGCGGTTGCCACGTGGAAGCGGCGGGGCGAGAATCGCCGGCGCGACGCGGCCGCACGAAGCCGCGCGCGTCGTTCCCACCCACCGGAGGCAAGCCATGGGACTTCGATTCATCAAGATCGCCGTCGTCTATCTCGTGATCGGTACGTCGCTCGGCGCCTGGATGGGCTCGATCCAGACGTTCACGCTCGCGCCAGTCCACGCGCACATCCTGCTGCTCGGCTGGGTATCGCTGGCGATGGCAGGCGTCGTCTACCATCTGTATCCGGCGGCAAGCGAGACGCGGCTCGCGAAGGCCCACTTCTGGATCCACAACCTGGTGCTGCCGCCGTTCATGGTCGTGCTCGCGGCGTTCCTCACCGGCACGAAGGCCGCCGGCCCGGTGCTGGGCATCGCGTCGGTCGTGATGATCGTCGGGCTCGCGTGCTTCATGGTGAACGTGCTGACCAACGCGAAACCGGCAGGCTGACGCGCACCGAAGGCGAGCCGGAGCTCGCGATGTTCGTCGGTCACCTCGGCGCGGGCCTCGCGGTGAAAGCCGTGGAGCCGCGCTGGAACCTTGGCCTGCTGTTCGCCGCGGCGCTGTTCGCGGACCTTCTGCTGTGGACGCTCGTGCTCGCCGGCGTCGAGTCGGTCGGCGCTCCCGTGCAGAGCGAAGGCGCCCGCATCCTCACGTTCGCGTTCCCGTACTCGCACGGCGCGCTGGCGAGCGCCGGCTGGACGCTGGCGGCTGCGATGCTCGGTTGGATCAGTGCCGGTCCGGCGACGCCCCGGCGCGCACGGCTCGCCTGCGCGATCGCGATCGCCGTCGCCTCGCACTTCCTGCTGGATCTCGTCGTCCACGTCCCGGACCTGCCCGTCGCGGGCGGCGATTCGGCGAAGTTGGGCCTGGGACTCTGGCGCACGATGCCGGTCGCGCTCGCGATCGAGCTTGCGCTCGCGACAGCGGCACTCGTCGTCTGCATGCGTCGACTGAACCTGTCCCGGTGGCGCCGCGCACTCCTCGTCGCGGTCGTCCTGGTTGCGGGCATCCTGACGGTTGCGGGCCCCTACCTGCCAGGCGAGCCGCCGCCCGCGCCGGCATTGGCCGCCTCGTCGCTCGCGACGCTCGTGGTCATCGTCGTCGCGGGATTCGTCGTGGAAGGACGGGCCCGATGGGCGGTGCCGCACCGCGGCAACCCCTGACCCTTCGGCAGCCGGGGATGGCCTCCCATCGCAACTCCGGGGACGCGCCCCGCCCGTTGTGACAGAATCGCTGCGCGGGTTCGATGCGCGACTGCGCGATCGGGCGTCCGCGCGCCAACGCAAGGGTTGCGAGCCGTGGGCAACATCATCGTCGCGCTGTTCGCGATCCTTCTTTGCCTGATCAACGCGATCGTGTGGACGTTCGTGTCGGACATGCCCCTTGCCGGCGTCGGCTGGGTGCTGGCCGCCGCCTTCTGCTTCTACCTGCAGAAGTGGTCGCAGGGTTGAACCTGGCCCCCTCGTCCGTCCCCCCCCGTTCCAACTGCGGAGTCCCGATGCCCGCCTACCTGATCTGCCGCATCCGCGTCACCGACGCGCAGCGCTACGACGAGTACAAGAAGCTCACGCCCGCGGCGATCGCGAAGCACGGCGGCCGGTTCGTCGTGCGGGGCGGTCCGGTCACGACGCTGGAGGGTCCCGACGAGCACGACCGTGTCGTCGTCATCGAGTTTCCGTCGATGGAGCACGCGAAGGCGTTCTGGTCGGGGCCCGACTACGCCGCGGCGAAGGCGCTGCGCAAGAGCGCGGCCACCGGGCAGTTCGTCCTCGTCGAAGGCACGCCCGGCTGACGACGACGCTGCCGATGGCGTCCGTCGCCGATTCGGCGCACGTCAGCGCGACCGGGGCCTCCACAGCCGCCATCGATGGGCCGGCTCGGGCGCGGGGGGCTCGATGGAGGCCGGTCGCGCGGTGCTCAGTATCCAGCGCGGCGGAATCGGCGCGTCGCCGTGGCTGCAGGACGTCCCGAGGTTGCGCGGATCGTAGACCTTGATCAGCGTCGGCGCGTCCGGGTCGTCCGCGTAGACGATGCCGCAGTAGTCGTACTCGTGCTCGCGCCGCAACTGTGCGTCGAGCGAGTCGATCTTCGCGGCGAGCGGCTCGCCGGAAACCGGCTCGTCGGGGGGCGGTTCGTCGGTCAGGTAGACGAACCACCGGCCGATTTCGACACGCTTCCACAGCGCGTCGAGCTGCGGCCAGGTCATGATGCCCTGGAAGGTCCCGCCGAGACGGTCGCGAAACGCGCTCGCCTCGACGCCGTCCCCGGGCTTGTCCGCGATTGTCATGGGGTCTTCGTCCCGCGATGGGAAGCTCGAGCGGGGCCGGCGCGCATGGCCCGCGACGATCCGACGGCCGTCATCGTACGCACGGTCGCGGTTGGCCGCCAGCGACGGTGCGGCATCTCGTCGACGCGCTTCGATGCGGCCGGCGACGATGCCGTTCCCTCGTGGAATCCGTCGGCCTAGCCGTTCGCACCGAATCTCACTATGCTTGACGGCGGGTGGTTCGCCGACGCCCGCCCCGGCGGAACGCCCCGTGGAGGCCCCGATGCGCCGCACCGCGCTTTACAGCCGATCGCCCCGCCGCGATGCCGCCACGCCCGGCCTCGCGCCTGCCGCCGCGCGCGCGCCTTCCTCCGATCCCGGGGCGCCCGGGACGCCTGCCGCGCCTGTGCGCAGGCGATTCTCGATCGGCGCGCTCGCCCAGCGTCACGAACGCTGGCTCGCCCTCGTTGCGGGACTGCTGATCGGCGCGATCGCCATCGCCGTCTGGACGTCCACGCGGCCCGCGGCGCGCCTCCTCACGCAGAAGGACATCGACGGCGCGGTGCTGCACACGCTCGCGACGCAGACGCTGCCTTCGCGGGCAGCGAAGGCCTACGAAGCGGTGCGCCCCTCGATCGTGAAGGTGGTCGGCACCGGCTACCCGGAGGACGACGAGAAGGCCGACGCGAAGAGGAGAACGGGCAAGGACGCCCCGAAGCCGGCGAAACCCGATGCGAAGGGGGCCGACGGCAAGCGCGCCGACGGCAAGGCCGCGCCGTCGAAACCGCCCGCGCCCGGCGACGACAGAAAGGCCGGGAACGGCGACAAGCCGGCGCTGCCCGACGGCCATCCGGACCTCGGCAAGGGCATGGGCATCGGGACCGGCGTGGTCATCGTCGACAGCGGCGTCATCCTGACGAACCTGCACGTCGTGCTCGGCGCCACCAAGCTCAAGGTCGTGTTCTTCGACGGCCTCGAGTCGGAGGCCACCGTGGTCGGCGTGCAGCCCGAGAACGACCTCGCCGTGATCAAGGCGGCAAAGCTGCCCGACGATCTCAAGGCCGCGGTGCTGCGCTCGACGCAGGATCTCGCGCCGGGCGACGAGGTGGTCGCCGCGGGCTTCCCGTTCGGCATCGGGCCGTCGGCCTCCGCAGGGATCATCTCCGGGCTGAAGCGCGAGTACCGCTCGCCGGAGGGCAAGCGCGTGCTGACCAACCTGATCCAGTTCGACGCGGCCGCCAACCCGGGAAACTCCGGCGGCCCGCTCGTCACGATGGACGGCGAGGTCGTCGGCATCGTGACCGCGATCCTCAACCCGACCGACCAGCGCGTGTTCGTCGGCATCGGCTTCGCGGTGCCGATCGAGAACGCGGCCTCCGCGATCGGCATGTCGCCGTTCTGACGCGCCGTCCCTCCTCCTTCCCCTGATCGCCCCCATGGACATCCACGACCTCGCACCGACCGGCCACGCCCCCCTCACCGAGCGCATCCTCTACGAGGTCAAGAAGGTCGTCGTCGGCCAGGACCCGTTCCTCGAACGCGTGCTGGTCGCGATCCTCGCGCAGGGCCACCTGCTGGTCGAGGGCGTGCCGGGGCTGGCGAAGACGCTGACCGTCAAGACGCTCGCGCGCACGATCCGCGGCACGTTCCGGCGCATCCAGTTCACGCCCGACCTCGTCCCCGCCGACCTCGTGGGCACGCGAATCTACAACCAGAAGACCGGCGAATTCGCGACGTCGCTCGGACCCGTGTTCACTAACCTGCTGCTGGCCGACGAGATCAACCGCGCGCCGGCGAAGGTGCAGAGCGCGCTGCTCGAGGTGATGCAGGAGCGGCAGGTGACGATCGCGGGCGAGACGCACCACGTGCCCGAGCCGTTCCTCGTGATGGCGACGCAGAACCCGATCGAGACCGAGGGCACGTATCCGCTGCCCGAGGCGCAGGTCGACCGGTTCATGATGAAGGTGCTGGTCGGCTATCCGAACGAGACCGAGGAGTACGTGATCGTCGAGCGCGTCACCGGAACGACGCAGGACGTGATGCCGGTCGCGACGACCGACCAGCTCGCCGCGCTCTACCGCGAGTGCCGCTCGGGCTACGTCGATCCGTCGCTGATGCAATACGCGGTCAAGCTCGTCGCCGCGACGCGCGAGCCGGACCGCTACGGCATCAAGGACATCGCGCGCTACATCACGTTCGGCGCGAGCCCGCGCGCGACGATCGCGCTGGTCGAGGGCGCGCGCGCTCTCGCGTTCCTGCGCGGCCGGCCCTACGCGCTGCCCGAGGACGTGATCGACATCGCGCCCGACGTGCTGCGCCACCGGCTGTCGCTCTCCTACGAGGCGCTGGCGGACGGCATCAGCGCCGACCGGCTGATCCTCGAGATCCTCCGGCACGTCGCTGCCCCCGACAAACCGCTCGACACCCATGTCGCGCTCGAAGAGCGATCCTGAAGCGCTGCTCCGCAAGCTCGAGTGGACGGTGATCCGCCGTCTCGACGGGCTGCTCCAGGGCGACTACCGGACGCTGTTCCGCGGCTTCGGGCTCGACCTCGCCGATCTGCGCGAGTACCAGTACCACGACGACGTCCGGCACATCGACTGGAACGTCACCGCGCGCCTGCAGACGCCCTACGTGCGCGAGTACGTCGAGGACCGCGAGGTCACCGCGTGGTTCCTGCTCGACCTGTCCGCGTCGGTCGACTTCGGCTCTTCGGCCGTGCGCAAGCGCGCGGTCGCCGTCGACTTCGTCACCGTCCTCGCGCGGCTCATGGCACGGCACGGAAACCGCGTCGGCGCGATTCTCTACGGCGATCGCGTCGACACGGTGATCCCCGCGCGCGGCGGACGCCGGCAGGTGCTCCACCTGCTGCACAGGCTCGCGACGCGCCCGGAGACCGCACGCTCGAAGGGCACGAAGCTCGCCGACCTGCTCGAATCGGCGCTGCGCATCGTGCCGCGCCGCTCGCTCGTGTTCGTCGTGTCCGACTTCATCAGCGAGCCGGGATGGCACAAGCCGCTCGGCCACCTCGCCAAGCGCCACGAGCTCGTCGCGGTGCGCCTCTTCGATCCGCTCGAGCGCGCGCTCCCCGACCTCGGCATGGTCGTCGTCGAGGACGCGGAGACCGGCGAGCAGCTCTTCGTCGACACCCACGACCGCGCGTTCCGGAGGCGTTTCGCCGAGATCGCCGAGCGGCGAGAGAACGAGGTGCGCAACGCGTTCGTCACGTCGGGCGTCGACGCGATCGAGCTCGCCACCGACGACGATCTGGTCGGCGCCGTCGTCCGCTTCGCGGACCTGCGCAAGCGCCGCTCGCAGCTCGCGGTCGGCGGAGGGCTCCCGCGCCACCTCGAGGCACGCCGTGTCGTTCCAGTGGCCTGAGCTGCTCTGGGGCCTCGCGCTGCTGCCGCTGCTGGTGGCGGCCTACGCCTGGCTGCAGCGGAGGCGCAAGCGCCTCGCGCTCCGCTACGCGAACCTGTCGCTCGTCCGCGAGGCGCTCGCCCGCGGACCCGGCTGGCGGCGCCACGTTCCGCCGGCGCTCCTCCTCGTCGCGATCGCGCTGATGATCGTCGCGACCGCGCGGCCCGAGGGCGAGGTCACGCTGCCGACCAAGCAGGAGACGATCATCCTCGCGATGGACGTCTCCGGAAGCATGCGTGCGACCGACGTGCAGCCGAGCCGGATCGCCGCGGCGCAGGAGGCCGCGCGCGCATTCGTGGGCGACCAGCCCAAGACCACGCGCATCGGCATCGTGACGTTCGCGGGCACCGCGGCGCTCGTACAGACTCCCACGCATTCGCGCGAGGACCTGCTCGCGGCGATCGACCGTTTCCAGCTCCAGCGCGGCACCGCGGTCGGCAGCGGCATCCTCGTGTCGCTGAAGACGATCCTGCCGGACGTCGAGTTCGATCTCCGCAGCAGCAACCCCCGGCCGGCCGCGCGCGACGGGCCGCGCTCGCTCGGCGCGACGCCGCCGAAGGATGCGCCGAAGGTGCCGCCCGCGCCGGTGGAGCCCGGATCGATGGGGTCCGCCGTCATCATCCTGCTGACCGACGGCCAGACGACGACCGGCCCCGACCCGATCGAGTCGGCGAAGATGGCCGCCGAGCGCGGCGTGCGCGTCTACACGGTCGGCATCGGCACGCCGCAGGGCGAGATCGTCGGCGCCGAAGGCTGGTCGATGCGCGTGCGGCTCGACGAGGACGCGCTCAAGAACATCGCGAACCTGACCCGCGGCGAGTATTTCTACGCCGGGTCCGCGGGCGATCTCAGAAAGGTCTACGAGGCGCTAAACACGCGGTTCACCTTCGAGAAGAAGTCGATCGAGATCACCGCGCTGTTCGCCGCCGCGGCCGCTGTCCTGACGATCCTCGCGGCGGCGCTGTCGGTGCTCTGGTTCCACCGGATCCTGTAGCGGGTCGGGCCGTATCTTGTAGCGGGCCGGAGTCGAGACCCGGTCACGTGTCCCTCGGTCGGCATTCAAAGCAAGCGCGCCGGGTCCCCGGTCCCGACCCTCCATGCCCGGAGGAGTCCCGCCGGGGCTCGTCTCCGACGCTCCATGCCCCTCCACGCACGGATGCGGTTCTTCGCGCCGCCGCCCCTGGCGTCCGGATTGACGAAAACGAGGGTCTGACCCTACTTTCCCGGTATAAAAGTGGGTCTGACCCTACTTTCCGGAAAGCAGGGTCAGACCCTCGTTTTCGGCACCGCCGCCCGCCCACCGACCCGGAGCCCGAGATGAGCCACGCCGACCTCGAACGCGACCTCGCCACGATCCGCGACGGCCTGCCGCCGCGCGGCGGCAAGCGCCACCGGGTGATCGTCGTCGGCGCGGGCATGGCGGGGCTGGTCGCGGCCCACGAGCTCGTCCGCGCGGGGCACGACCCGGTGATCCTCGAGGCGAAGCAGCGCGTCGGCGGACGCGTCTTCACGATGCGCGAGCCCTTCGCGCCGGGTCTCTACGCGGAGGCGGGCGCGATGCGCATCCCGAACGCGCACAAGCTCACGCTCGCCTGCATCGAGAAGGTCGGCCTGGGCGTGAAGCCGTTCACGATGCACAACCCGAACGCCTACTGCCACCTGTTCGGCCGCAAGTTGCGGCTCTCGGAATTCGAGGAGCGGCCGGAGCTCCTCGGAACCGAGCTGGCCGAGCACGACCGCGGACTCACCTCGGGCGCGCGGTGGCAGTCGCTGCTGCAGCCGTTCGCGCAGCGAATCGAGCAGGAAGGCGACGCCGCGTGGTCCGCGATCGTCTCGCAGTACGACGGCTACTCGACGCGCGAGTTTCTCGAGGAACGCGGCTGGAGCGAACCCGCGATCGAGCTGTTCGGCCTGGTGTGGAACCAGGAAGCGCTGATGAACTCGTGCTTCCTCGAGCTCCTGCGCGAGGAGGTCGGCAACTACTACACCGACATGGTGCGGATCGACGGAGGCGCCGACCAGCTGCCCAACGCCTACCTGCCGGGACTGCGCGACCGCATCCGGTTCGGCGCGCGGATGACGGCGATCGACCAATCCGACGACGATGTGACCGTGCACTTCCAGACCGCCGCGGGCCGGAGCGTCGCGACGGGCGACTACGCGATCGTCACCGTCCCCTACCCGGTGCTGCGTCACGTCGAGGTGCTGAAGCCGTTCTCGCACGCGAAGCGCCGCGCGATCAGGCAGCTGCGCTAC
Source organism: Pseudomonadota bacterium (assembly GCA_022709775.1). Next base: position 1,410 of record JAKLIE010000005.1, on the reverse strand, counting down.
GACGCGTCGGCGAAGATCTTCTTCCAGTGCCGCCGCCGATTCTGGGAGGAAGACGACGGCATCGTCGGCGGCGGAAGCGTGACCGATCTCCCGATACGCAACGTCTACTACCCCGAGGCCGGCAGGGCGACCGGCCGCGGCGTGCTGCTCGCGAGCTACACGTGGGCCGAGGACGCGCAGCGCTGGGGCTCGCTCTCGCCGGACGACCGGATCGAGCAGGCGATCGAGGACGTCGCGCAGATCCACCCGCAGATCCTCGAGGAGTTCGAGGTCGGCGCCTCGTGGATGTGGCACGACGACCCGTACGCCGGCGGCGCCTTCGCGCTGTTCGAGCCGTCGCAGCAGGGACTGCTGCACGAGCACATCGTCACGCCGGAAGGCCGCATCCACTTCGCGGGAGAGCACGCATCGCTCGCGCACGCGTGGATCCAGGGAGCGATCGAGTCGGGGTTGCGCGCCGCGCGCGAGATCCACGCGAAGCCCGCGTGAGGCACGCGCGCCGCCTGCCGCGACGACCATTCCGCCGGCCGTCGTCGCACCGCTCGCCGACGCACGCGCCGCCAAGTGACGGAGCGACGGCCGGGAATCCCTCCGCCGTCAGCCCGACAGCCGCTTCAGCAGCCCCAGCACCTTCTCGAACGTCGCGCCGTAGGGGGGATAGAGGAGCTTCGCGGCGGTGCGCCGCGGCTGCGCGAACACGCTCTTCATGTGGCTGAACGTGCGGAACCCCGCCTCGCCGTGATAGGCGCCGATTCCCGACGCGCCGACGCCTCCGAACGGCAGCTCCTCGTGCGCGAAATGCCAGAGCGTGTCGTTGACGGTGACCCCGCCGGCGATCGTCTCGTGCAGGATGCGGTCGCGCACGACCCGGTCCTCGCCGAACACGTAGAACGCGAGCGGCCGCGGGCGCCGCGTCACCGCGGCGATCGCGTCGTCGATCCCCGCGTAGCTCTCGATCGGCAGGATCGGCCCGAAGATCTCCTCGTGCATCACCTGCATCGCGTCGTTCGCGCCGACGAGCAGCGTCGGCGGGATGCGCCGCGTCGCCGGGTCGGGCGCCGCGCCGTCGGGGATCGTCACGACCTTCGCGCCCTTCGCGCGCGCGTCCTCGACCAGCGCGACGAGCCGGTCGTAGTGGCGCTCGTTCACGATCGACGTGTAGTCGTCGCCCGAGAGCGGATCGGGGTACAGCGCACGCACGGCGCGCGTCACGGCGGCGACGAACGCCTCCACCATTCGCTCCGGCACGAGCGCGTAGTCGGGCGCGATGCACGTCTGCCCCGCGTTGAGCAGCTTGCCCACCGCGATGCGCGGCGCGACGACCGCGAGATCCGCGCTCGCGTCGACGATCGCCGGGCTCTTGCCGCCGAGCTCGAGCGTCACCGGCGTGAGGTTCTCGGCCGCCGCCTT
>JAKLIE010000499.1 GCA_022709775.1 Pseudomonadota bacterium | reverse complement strand
AAGCTTCGCGAGCAGGCGTTCGAGCGCAGGCTGCGACCGTGGGGCGAGCGTGCGGCGCTGAAGGCGTGGGCGTGGGTCGCGCGTCGCCCGGGACTCTACGCCGTTGCGTCGCGCCTGGGCGTGCGCGCGCTGCGCGCGCTCGCGGGCGGCGACGGCATGATCCGTCGCCTGCCCTTCGGGCGCGAATGGACCGCGGACCGCGACATGCCCGCCCCGACCGGCCGCACGTTCCGGGAACTGTACGCCGCACGGCGCAACGGAGAGTCGTCATGAACTCGACACGCAACATGCACGCGGCGATCCCGCCGCTGTCGCGCCGCGCCGAGTCGCTCGGCACCGAGAACGCCTTCGTGGTGCTGGCCGAGGTCAACGCCCTTGTCCGCGGCGGCGCCGACATCGTCTCGTTCTGCATCGGCCAGCCCGACTTCCCGACCCCGCCGAACGTGCAGGCGGCGGCGATCGCGGCGATCCGCGCGGGCAAGCACGGCTACACGCCGTCGGCCGGCATCGACGAGCTTCGCTCCGCGGCCGCGCGGGACATCGGCGCGCGGCGCGGGCTCGCGATAGCTCCCGACGACGTGGTCGTCGGCGCGGGCGCCAAGCCGTTCATCGCCTACACGATCGCGTCGGTGACGGACCACGGTGCGGGCGACGAGGTGATCTACCCGGTGCCGGGATTCCCGATCTACGAATCGCAGATCCTCGCCAACGGCGCCGTGCCGGTGCCGATCTTCCTGCGCGAGTCGCGCGACTTCGCGTTCGACCCGGCGGAGCTCGAGGCCGCGATCACGCCGAAGACGCGGCTCGTCATCCTCAACACGCCGCACAACCCGACCGGCGGCATCCTTCGCAAGGGCGATCTGGACGCCATCGCGGAGATCCTGGCCCGCCATCCGCGCATCTGGGTGTTCGCCGACGAGATCTATTCTCGGCTCGCCTACGACGGCGCGTTCGACTCGATCGCGACGCGGCCGGGCCTCCTCGAGCGCACGGTGATCTGCGACGGCGCGTCGAAGACCTGGGCGATGACCGGCTGGCGCATCGGCTTCGCCGCCAATCGCGCGCTGGCGCCCGTGTTCACGCGCTGGATCACCAATACGGACTCCTGCGCATCGCAGATCTCGCAGTGGGCCGCCGTCGAGGCGGTGAACGGCCCCCAGGACGCTGCGGAGGCGATGCGGGCGAGCTTCCTCGAGCGGCGCGACTTCATCGTCGGACTGCTCGCCAAGGTGCCGGGCGTGACCTGCAGGACGCCCGGCGGGGCCTTCTACGCGTGGCCCAACGTCACCGAGGCGTGCAGGATGACCGGCTGCGAGGATTCGGAAGCGTTACGCAAGCGGCTGCTGCACGAGGCCGGCGTGGCCGTGCTGGCCGACATCCATTTCGGCCGCCGCGTCCCGGGCGACGGCCAGCACATCCGCTTCTCGTACGCGGCGTCGAACGAAGCGATCGCCGAAGGCGTCCGCCGCGTCGACGCGTTCGTCCGCAGGCACGCCCGTCCATGAGCGGTTCGATCGACGGCAATGCGGCTTCCCGCGCGGCGATCCTCGCGCGGGTGCGATCGGCGCTGGGCAAGGGCGGCAGCCGCGACGACGCGAGGGCCGGGGCGCACGCGTACGTCGCCGCGCGGGCGCAGGGTCCTCGTCCGTCGTTGCCGGGCGACCTGGTCGACCGCTTCTGCGTGCGTGCGACCGACATGCAGAGCACGGTCGAGCGCGTTCGCTCGCTCGAGCAGCTTCCCGGCGCGGTCGCCCGTTACATCGACGCGCTCGACCTGCCGCCGGCGCTCGCCGCGCAGAAGTCGCGCCAGGGCGTCTGCTGGCCCGAGTTCGCCGACCTCGACTGGGCGGGCGCGGGTCTCGAGATCGTGCCGCGGCCGACTCGCGGCGGCGACCGCCTCGGCATCACCGGGAGCTTCTGCGCCATCGCCGAGACCGGCACGCTGGTGATCACGAGCGGCGCTGCGACGCCGACCGCCACGATGCTGCTTCCCGACACGCACGTCGCCGTCGTGCGGGCCGACCGGATCGTC
>JAKLIE010000498.1 GCA_022709775.1 Pseudomonadota bacterium | reverse complement strand
GCGGCCCGCAGCCCTCGAAGTTCGCCGCGGTAGGACGACAGGTTCAGGTACGTCTCGAGAATCTCGCGCTTCGACCACGTCTTCTCGATCGCGAGCGCCGCCTCCGCCTGGTCCCACTTCTGGGCGAACGTGCGTCCGTCGCCGCCCTTCGGTCGCAGTGCGGGATCCAGGAGCCCCGCGAGCTGCATCGTCAGCGTCGAACCGCCGCGCGGGCGTCGCCCGTCGACGATCCGCCACACGCTGTCCCAGGCGGCGACGGCCATCCCGGTCCAGTCGACGCCGTCGTGCTCCCAGAAGCGCTTGTCCTCGGTCGCGACGAGCGCTGCGGCCATCGCCGGCGACACCTCGGCGAGCGGCACCCACTCGAGTTGGCGGACCTTCGCGTTCACGCGCAGCTCCGAAAGGGGCGCACCGTGGCGGTCGAGGAGCAGCGCTTCGGAGGAGACGTAGCCGGTCTTCACGTCGGCGAGCGCGGGTGGCGATGCCGTCGCGACGAGCGGAGCGAACGCGGCGATTGCAGCGGCGAAGAGCGCGCCGATCCTCGAAATCGCGGCGCTGCCGGACCCCGCGGCCCCGGGAACCAGGGTCCGACCCTCATTCCCGCGGCAAAAGAGGGTCTGCCCCTTTCCGGCGGCGCGCGCGCCGCGGCCGCAGGGTGCGGGTGCGGTTCCGGCCGGACGGCCCCCGGCATTCAAGGCAGCACCGTCCAGGCGGCGTTCGGCAGCTCGCCGAACATCTCGGGCGCGTACATCGCCTCGACGCGCGTTCCCGGCATCGCGAACGTCCCGGGGTTGTCGAGCCGCACCGTGTATTCGACGACGAACCTGCCTTTCGGCACGTAGCGGAAATAGGCGCGGAACGCGCTCGCGGTGCGCTCTTCGAACGCCGGCCATACGTTGCCGACTCGCCGCTCGCCTTGTGTCGCGATGCGCGAATCGCCCCCCAGTCCCGAGCCCAACGCCGTCGCGCCGGCCGGCAGCGGATCGTCGACGACGACCCACGCCATGTCGGACTGCGCGTCCACCTCGAGCGTCACGCGGGCGACGTCGCCGCGCTGCCACGAATCTTTCGTCCGTTGCCGCACCGGCGTCACGTTCCGCGTCACGCGGTAGCCGGACGAGAGCGCCGTCGTGAGCGGAATCGCCGCGACGCTCTGCACGGTAACCCACGGCGAACCGCTCCCGTCGTGCGCGAGCGCGAGCTCCGCGCGTCCCTCCGGCCACGCCAGCCGCCGCCCGAACGTCTTCGCGCCGTCGTCGCGCTTCCACGCGTGCGCGAACCTGCCATCGCCCAGCGTCGCGGTCGTCGTCCCTGCGACCGGCGTCGCCTCGAACCGCGCCGCGACCTTCGCCAGCGCGAGGGTTCCCCACGCGTTCGCGACCGTCGTGTTCCAGCGGCCGCGCTGCATCCGCCCGAGCGTCCCGCGCACGAGCCGCGGCACGTCGTCCTTCCACGAAGGCGCGTCGAGCATCGCGATCAGGAGCTTGTTCGCATTCGAGTCGGCCGACACCATCAGCCACCAGAGCGCGTCGGTCCGCTCGGTCGAGAAGGCCATCGTCGTGCCCTGGAAGTGGAGCCGCGAGCGCAGCACCTGCTCGGCCGCCTTCATGCGCTCGTCGTGGCGCGGCAACTTCGGCTGGCGCTTGAGCACGAGGTACCAGTCGATCACCGCCGAAGTCGGCCAAAGGTTCGGTGCGATCTCGATGCTGTCGAGCCACTTCGGGCTGAGCGGTTCCGCGCGCCGCGAAAGCGCCTCCAGCGCCGCGACCTTGCGGATCGCGAGGTCGGCGGTCGGCAGCGCCGACGAGCGAATGACGCGCCCCTCGACGAACGCGACGAGCGCCTGCTCCATGCGCATGCGCTCGCGTTCGGGGATCGCGAATCCGGCCTCGGCGGCAACCGACAGCACGTATGCGGTCAGCGCGTCGTCGCCGTCCCTCATCACGGGCCAGTAGCGAACGAACCCGTCGCGGTCGAGGTGGTCGGGCAGCGTCGCCATCAGCGCGTTCCAGCGGTTCGCGTCGCGAAGCCCCAC
>JAKLIE010000497.1 GCA_022709775.1 Pseudomonadota bacterium | reverse complement strand
GGGCGCCTGCGCGGCGGTCGTCGCGGGGATTCGACGGGGCCTGCTCGCGAACGAGGTACGCGTGCACGTGCGCGGCGGAGCGCTCACGATCGCATGGGCCGGCGACGCGAAGCCGGTGCGGATGAAGGGCGCCGCGGCGACGGTGTTCGAAGGGCGCTGGACGCCGCCGCCGGGCTGAGGCCGCGGCGCGGCGACGACGACGATCGCGACCGCTGCGGCGAACGCGACAAACAGGGGGCGGGCGCGAGGATGGAAGCGAAGGACGTCGCGGAGTACCTGAAGCAGCATCCCAAGTTCTTCGAGGATTACGCCGACGTGCTCGCCGAGATCTTCGTGCCGCACCCGCACGGCGGCCACGCGATCCCGATCGCGGAGCGCCAGATCCTCACGCTGCGCGAGCGAACCGCCGACCTCGAGGCGCGGCTGCGCGAGCTGATCGGGAACGGGCGCGACAACGACGTGATCGGCGAGAAGCTGCACCGCTCGACGCTCGCGCTCTTCGCTTCGCCGGACCTAGAGACGACGCTCGCGGTCCTCGACCACAGCCTGAAGGAGGACTTCGGCGTGCCCGAGGTCGCCTCGCGCCTGTGGGGTCGCGTCCCCGAGCAGTCCTACCTGCCGCAGCTCGCGGCGACGTCGAGCGAGGTGCGCGAGTGGGCGGACTCGCTCTCCGCGCCGGCGTGCGGCGCCGAAGCCCCGTTCGAGACGCGCGAGTGGTTCGACGGCGGCGAGGCGCTCGCCTCGTTCGCGTTCCTGCCGCTGCGGACCGCGAACACGTTCGGCCTGCTCGCGCTCGCGAGCCCGGATGCCGGCCGCTTCCGCGCCGGCGTCGGCACCGTGTACCTGGTCCGGCTCGCGGAGCTCGCGAGCATGGCGACGGCGCGGTACCTGCCGCTCGGATAGCCCCTGCCGACTCCATGTCCCGCGCCTCCCGGTCCGACGAAGCGCCCCGGCGGGAGGTTCCCGTGTCCGTGGCGAACGCGAGGACGCTCGCGCGCTTCGGCGAGCACCTGGCGGCGCGTCCCGCGCGGACGCGCGAGGCCTACCGGCGCGACGTCGCCGCCCTCGCCGCCCTCGCCGGCGAACGGCCGCTCGAGGCGCTCACGCGTCCCGAGCTCGCGCGCCATCTCGCGACGCTGCACGGGCGCGGGCTTTCGGGAAGGTCGCTCGCGCGCATGCTCTCGGCGTGGCGCTCGCTCTATCGCTGGCTGCTCGATCGCGAGCGGGGACTGAAGGACGATCCGACGGCCGGGCTGAAGCCGCCGAAGGCGGTCCGCAGGCTGCCCTCCGCACTGTCGCCCGAGGAGGCGGCCAGGCTCGTCCAGATCGTCGCGGACGACCCGCTAGCGACGCGCGACCGCGCGATCCTCGAGCTCGCGTACTCGTCGGGGCTGCGGCTGTCGGAGCTTTCCGGGCTCGACGTCGCGCGCGTCGATTTCGCGACCGGCGAGGCGCGCGTGTTCGGCAAGGGCGCGAAGGAGCGCATCGTGCCGGTGGGACGCGCGGCGCTGGACGCGCTTCGCGCGTGGCTCGCGGCGCGCGCGACGATCGCGCGGTCCGGCGAGGACGCGATGTTCGTCGGCCGCACCGGCAACCGGCTCACGCCGAGGTCGATCGAGCAGCGGCTCGCGTCGTGGGCGGTGAAGCAGGGGCTCGACCGCCACGTGCATCCGCACATGCTGCGCCACTCGTTCGCGTCGCACGTGCTGCAGTCGTCGGGAGACCTGCGCGCGGTGCAGGAGATGCTCGGTCACGCGTCGATCGCGAGCACGCAAGTCTATACGCACCTCGACTTCCAGGCGCTCGCGAAGGTGTACGACGCCGCGCATCCGCGGGCGAGGAAGAAGCGGTAGCGCGCTGCCCCGCTGCGCAGGGGTGGCCGGCCGCGGCGCGGGCTCAGAGGTAGTAGAGGAACAGGTAGAACGCCAGCAGGATCGCGACCCAGAGCACCATCGCGCCGGTGCTGTAGGCGCGCGCGAACCGGCCGCGGTCCCCCAGCGCACTCGACAGGCGCGCGAGACCCCCGGCCATCGCCCCGAGCGCGGCTCCGCGGATGG
>JAKLIE010000496.1 GCA_022709775.1 Pseudomonadota bacterium | reverse complement strand
CCAGCGCGCCGCGCGACAGCGCCTCGTCGAAGGCCTCCTGCTCGAACGTCGAGCACTCTCCCGGACCGCCGATCGAGAGGTTGATCACGCGGGCGGGCGTGGGATTGGCCGGCACGCCCGGTATCGATCCCCCCGCGGCCCACAGCATGCCCTCGGTGATGTCGACGGTCGATCCGGATCCGCAGCGGCCGAGCACGCGCACCGGCATCAGCCGCGCCCGCCAGTCGACGCCCACGATGCCGTAGCCGTTGTCGCCGCTCGCGCCGAAGGTGCCGGCAACGTGGGAGCCGTGCCAGCTGCTCTTCTCGCTGGTTCCGCCGCATTCGTCGGCCGACCCGTAGGTGCCCCAATCGGTGGCGACCGGATCGCGGGCGTCGCCGTCGCGCGCGTCCTCGGGCGACTTGATGAAGTCGTAGCCGGGCACGACGCGCGCCGCCAAGTCCGGGTGCGCGGTGATCCCGGTGTCGACGATGGCGGCCGTGATGGACGCCGACCCTACCGTGATCGCCCACGCGTGAGCGGCGTCGACGCCGTAATAGTTGCCGCCCACCGGGTCGTCGAGATTCCACAGGTAACCCTGCTGGTAGAGCGTGTCGTTCGGATGGTAGGAGGCGGCGTGCGCGCGCTTCGGCCGATCGGGCACGGCATAGCGGATGCCGGGCGTGGCCTCGAGCGCCGCGGCGATCTCGCGCGCGCGCGCGCCGGTCACCGGAGTCGCCGCTTCGACGATCCACGCGCCGCCGGCGGTCGCCCGCACGACGCGCAGGTCGACGCCGGCGGCGGCGGACAGCATGCGATCGTGATCGACGGAGAGCTTCTGGTTGTTCGCCGCCGCCGCCCGCGTGGCGGGATCGTCGAACTGCACGACGAACCGCACGATCGTCGCCGCGTCCACGGAGGACTTCGCGCGCGCCGTCGCGCCGGCGTTCGCGCGCGACGCGCGCTCGACGTCGGCACGCAGCACGTCGGGGCGCATGCGCAGCGACTTCACGATGGCGTTCGCATCGGGCGGCGTCACGGGTTCCGCGAGCACGAGGACCTGGTCGCCGGTGCGCGTCGGCGCGGCGACCGTGAAGTCGCGGCCCAGCGCCATTCTCAGGTCGGCGAGTTGCCGGCCGGCGAGTCGCGCCCCGGCTTCCGGCTGCACCCCCGGACGAAAGCGCACGACGAGGCGGGACACCGCCGGCGAGACGGCGGTCTTGGCGGCGTCGGGCGGCGAATCGTCGACGAGCGGCGCCGCGAGCGCCGGCCCAAACGCGGCAGCGACGATGGCGGCGATGAACGCGCCGCGGATCGCGCGGCGCGCGGTTGGGCTTTGCTGTGAATCGAATTTCGTCACGGCGTTCCCCCGATGTCCGTCGCGGCGATCCGTCGGGTCGCTCGCGAATCCCCCATTGGATCATAAGTCGGCCGCGAGCACGCCGTCCGATCCTGTCGCTCCGTGGGACGTTACGTCAGGTTACAGGTCCTGCGACGGGCGTGATAATCGTCGATCGCTCCGAACGATCCCCCGCGCCCGTCGTGCCCCGCCCCCGCCTCGTCGCCCACCTCGACATGGACGCGTTCTACGCGTCGGACGAGCTCCTGCGCTATCCGGATCTCGGCGGGAAGGCGGTCGTGATCGGAGGGGGGCGGAAGTCCGTGCCGCAGGAGGCCGTCGACCCCGCAACCGGCCTGGCGACCCGGAAATACCAGACGCTCGCGAGCTATGCGGGCCGGGGCGTGATCACGACGGCCACCTACGCCGCGCGCAGGCTCGGCGTGGGCTCCGCGATGGGGCTGATGAAGGCGGCGAAGCTCGCGCCCGATGCGATCCTGCTGCCGGCGGACTTCGACGCCTACCGGACCATGTCGCGGAAGTTCAAGGCCGCGGTGCGCGCGATCGCGCCGGTGATCGAGGACCGCGGCATCGACGAGATCTACATCGACCTCTCCGGCGTGAGCCTGCCCGAGCACGAAGGCATCCCCGAGGACGACGCCGATGCCTGGTGGCGCGCCCGCGACGTCGCCCGCGCGCTGAAGGTCGCCGTTCGCGAGGCCACGGGACTCACGTGCTCGGTCGCG
>JAKLIE010000495.1 GCA_022709775.1 Pseudomonadota bacterium | reverse complement strand
CCTGTTCATCCTCGCCGGCGGGCCGCTCATCGAGGCCACGCACGGGAACGCGCGCGTGACCGCCCCGCTCGTCGGTATCACGGCGGCGGTCGTCGGCGTCGTGGTGAGTCTCGCGGTGTTCTTCGGCGTCCACGTGTTCTGGCCCGCCGGCTTCGCGCCCGCGCAGCCGCTGCAGGGCCTCGACCTCTGGTCGGTCGCGACCTTCGCCGCCGCGCTGGCCGCACTGTTCAGGGCGGGCATCGGCATGATTCCGCTCGTGCTCGCGGGCGCGGCCGCCGGTCTCGTCCGCGTGTTCGTGGCCTGACGCGGGGCGGCGGCGATTGCGCCCCGGTTCGCGCCGGCGGATAGCCGAATGGGTCTTCGCAGGCGATTCGCAACCGTCGCCGGCGGGGGGGTCGGCGGCATCGTCGTGCTGGTCATCGTCGGGGTCATCAGGAACATGATGGGCAAGTCGTCGTCCTGAGCCGGGATCGGCATCGCGCGACGGGCGCCCGCGGGCGCCCGTTCGCATTTCCCCGCGCCGACACGGACGTCGGGGCGCATCCACGATGCGCAGCTTCTCCGGCGCGCACCCCGGGACGCGCCGTCCGGGCGCGCCTGCGCTGGCGATCCCGAGCGCCATGGCCGCGTCCGGCGCGAGCGACGTCGCGGCGCGCCAGCCGATCCCCGCGGTCGGGGCGGATCCGGAGGCGAACGATAGGCCGCGGTCGGCGCGCTGCGCGAACCCCTGCCTCAGGCGATCGCCCACTCGTGGCCGCAGGCGCGGCAGCGGACGCGGATCGCGCGCCCCGTGACCGCGCTCGCGTCCCGCGACGCCGACACGAACGCGAGCCTTCCGTAGGTGCGGCACGCTCCGCAGGTCGCCTGCTCGGCGACGTGCTCGGCGAGGAAGAGCTGCCGGTTGAAGCGCAGCCACGCGTAGAGGCACAGCGCCGCGCCTCCCGCGCCGACGGCAAGCAGCGTGAGCATCCCGGCGATCGATTCGCGGAATGCGATCACCTCGATCGCGATCGCGGTCATGATGAGCGAGAGAAATCCGGTGACGAGCCAGAGATGGCTCTCGATCAGCTGCCGCTCGTACCAGCGGCGGAAGCCCTGCTCCCGGATGTCGTCGGCGGCGTCCATGGACGTGGTTGCGCATCAGTCTACGCCCGGGGGCAGCGAGGGACAAACGCGCGCAGCGGGGCGTCGCGTTGCGCGCCGGCGCCCCAGCCGATACTCTCGGGCGAGTGATCGTCCTCACCCGACTCGCGCGCGCCTGGCCCGGCCCGCCGCCGCGCCCCCTCTTCAGCGGTCTCGACCTCGCGATCGCGCGCGGCGAGATCGTCGCGATTCTCGGAGAGTCCGGCTCGGGCAAGTCGACGCTGCTCAACCTGATCGCCGGCCTCGACCGCCCCGACGAGGGACGGGTCGCCGTCGACGGCGTGGTCCTCTCGTCGCTCGACGACGATGCGGCGACGCGGTTCCGGCGCGAGCGACTGGGCTTCGTGTTCCAGGCGTTCCACGTGCTTCCCTATCTCGACGTCGCTCACAACGTCGCGCTGCCGCTCGCGCTCAACGGCGTGCGCCATGCGTCGCGCGACGGGCGCGTCCGCGCGATGCTGGAGGCGGTCGGCCTTGCGGACCGGGACACGAGCATGCCGCGCGAGCTGTCGGGCGGCGAGCTCCAGCGCGTCGCGATCGCCCGCGCTCTCGTCCACGCGCCGGCGGTCGTCCTCGCCGACGAGCCGACCGGCAACCTCGATCCGCGCACGGCGGCGACGATCGTCGCGCTGCTGCGTGACACGATCAGGGCGACCGGCGCCACCGGCGTGATCGTCACGCACTCGCACGCGGCGGCAACGATCGCCGACCGCGTGCTCGCGCTCACGCCAGACGGGCTCGTCCCGACGCCGGCATGACGGGCGCGCTGCAGGTCGCCGGCGCCGTCCTGCAGGGGGCGTTCGGCGCGAACCGGGGCCGCACCGCGATCGCCACGCTGGCGATCGCGCTGGGCGTCGCGCTCGGCTTCGCGATCCGGACGGTCAACCAGTCGGCCGTCGACGAGTTCACGGCGGGCGTCGCCACGCTG
>JAKLIE010000494.1 GCA_022709775.1 Pseudomonadota bacterium | reverse complement strand
GCAGCACCGGCAGGTCGCTGATCTGGTCGGGCTGGAACGCGAGGTGCGGGACCCGGTGCTCCGGGTCGGAGGTGTGCATGCGCGTCACGTCGACCAGGTCGGCGATCACCGCGCTCGCGGTCGGCTCGGCGCCCGCGCCGGCGCCGTAGTAGAGCGTCGCCCCCACCGCGTCGCCCTTGACGAGCACGGCGTTCATCGCGCCCTCGACGTTGGCGATCAGCCGCTTCGCGGGCACGAGCGTCGGGTGCACGCGCAACTCGTAGCCGGCGCTCTTGCGGCGTGCGATGCCGAGCAGCTTGATCCGGTAGCCCAGCTCCTCGGCGTAGCGGATGTCCTCGCGCGTAAGCTTCGTGATGCCCTCGTGGTACGCGGCGGCGAAGCGCATCGGCACGCCGAACGCGATCGCCGCCATGATCGTGAGCTTGTGCGCGGCGTCGACGCCCTCGACGTCGAACGTCGGGTCGGCCTCCGCATAGCCGCGCTTCTGCGCCTCGGCGAGCACCGCGTCGAACGACGCACCGGTGTCGCGCATCGTCGAGAGGATGAAGTTCGAGGTGCCGTTGATGATGCCGGCGATCCACTCGATCCGGTTCGCCGTGAGGCCTTCGCGCAGCGCCTTGATGATCGGGATGCCGCCCGCGACCGCGCCCTCGAACGCCACCATCACGCCCTTCGCGTGCGCGGCCGCGAAGATGTCGTTGCCGTGAAGCGCGAGCAGCGCCTTGTTCGCGGTGACGACGTGCTTGCCCGCGCCGATCGCGCTCATCACCAGCTCGCGCGCCGGCTCGATGCCGCCGATCAGCTCGACGACGATGTCCACGTCCGGGTGGACCGCGACGCTCCCCGTGTCGCTGGTGAGATGGACGCCCTTCGCCCCGCGCGTGGCCTCGCGCGCGCGGTCGAGCGTGCGCGTGCCGATCCACGTGATGCGGATCGGACGCCCGGCGCGTCGCGCGATCTCCTCGCCGTTGCGGGCCAGGACGTCGAAGACGCCCTTGCCGACGGTGCCGAAGCCCAGCAGGCCGACGTTCAGCGGTCGCATGCGGTTCCCGTTTCCCTCGATGGCGCCTTCATCACGCCGCCTGCGACAGGCCGTCCTCGCGGAACATCTGCTTGATGCCCCGGATCGCCTGCCGCGTGCGCGCCTCGTTCTCGATCATCGCGAAGCGCACGTGGCCGTCGCCGAACTCGCCGAAGCCCACGCCCGGCGACACCGACACCCTGGCCTGCGAGAGGAGCCGCTTCGTGAACTCGAGCGAGCCTGCGGCGCGGTAGGCCTCGGGGATCTTCGCCCACACGTACATCGACGCCTTGGGGTTGTCGACCATCCACCCGGCCTCGTGCAGCCCCTTGACCAGCACGTCGCGGCGACGCTGGTACTTCATCGCGATCTCCGCGACGCAGTCCTGCGGCCCCTCGAGCGCCGCGATCGCCGCGACCTGTATCGGCGTGAACGTGCCGTAGTCGTGGTAGCCCTTGATGCGACCCAGCGCGTTGACGAGGTCGCGGTTGCCGACCATGAAGCCGATGCGCCAGCCCGCCATGTTGTAGCTCTTCGACATCGTGAAGAACTCGACGGCGACGTCGCGCGCGCCGGGCACCTGCATGATCGACGGCGCCTTCCAGCCGTCGAACGTGATGTCCGCGTACGCGAGGTCGTGGACCACCCAGATGCCGTACTCGCGGGCGAGCGCGACGATCTTCTCGAAGAAGTCGAGCTCGACGCACTGCGCGGTCGGGTTGGCCGGGAAGTTCAGGATGAGCATCTTGGGCTTCGGGAAGCTCATCCGGATCGTGTGCTCGAGCTCCGCGAAGAAATCCACGCCCGGCGCGAGCGGGATCTGCCGGATGTCGGCGCCGGCGATGATCGGCCCGTAGATGTGGATCGGGTAGCTCGGATTGGGCACGAGCACCGTGTCGCCGCGGTTCATCGTCGCGAGCGCGAGGTGCGCGATGCCCTCTTTCGATCCGATCGTGACGATCGCCTCGCTCTCGGGATCGAAGTCGATGCCCCAGCGCTGCCGGTACCAGTGGCAGATCGCGCGGCGCAGCCGGGGGATGCCCTTCGACACCGAGTACCC
>JAKLIE010000493.1 GCA_022709775.1 Pseudomonadota bacterium | reverse complement strand
GTAGCAGACGCCGCCCACGTTCGACAGGATCAGCGCACGCCGGACGCGGTTGCCCGAGCGTCCGAAGCCCTCGAGCGACTTCAGCATCAGCGCTTCGGCGCCTTCCTTGCCCATCGCGCCGGTCGCCCACGCCATCACGAAGTACGCGTTGCCGATCTCCTCCGGGTCGTCCACCTCTTCCGCTTCGCGCGCGGCCTGCTCGGCCCACTTGAACGCATCGGCCGATCGGCCCTGCGCCTGCAGCACGGTCGCGTACCAGGCGCTCGTGCGCGCGACCAGCCGGTCGACCGCGAGCCCCTTCTGCCCGGCGACCGCCTCGCGGGCGCGCTCGGTCAGCTTGAGCGCCTCGGGATAGTTGCCGAGCTTCTCCTCGACCCACGAGAGCTTGAGCAGGAGGCCCGCGTCGGCGAGCGGCTCGCCCGCGACCATCTTGCGCGCTTCCGCGTAGGCCTCCGACGCCTTCCGGTACTCGCCCGCGCGGTACTGCGCGTCGGCGAGCGCCTCCTGCACCGACGCGAGCTCGGAGGCCGCGAGCCCCGGCACGCCGCGCCCCGCCTCGAGCGCACGTCCGTAGTAGCGTGCGGCCTCGACGTACGCGTAGACGTCCTCCGCGCGCTTCGCGGCGGTCCTCGCGTAGCGCCACGCGGGCTCGTTCTCGCCGGCGACGAAGTAGTGCAGCGACAGGATGCCGGCGACCTCGTCCGGGTCCTCCATCTCCTGCTCGACGCGCGCGGCGACCGTCGCGTGGAGCCTGCGCCGCTGCTTGAACGGCAGGCCCTGGTAGGCGGTGTCGCGCAGCAGCGACTGGCGGAAGCGCAGGTAGCCGTTGCCGTCGTCGTCGAACACGTCGGCGAGCCGCGCCCACGCGTCGTCGCCCGGCGGCGGTCCGTCCTCGGGATCGTCGAACCACGCGAGCATGCGCGGGTGGAACGAGAGGCCGAACACCGACGCGCGGCGGACCAGCGCGCGGTCGTCGGGCGACAGCGAGTCGATACGCGCGCCTGCGGCGGCCTCGGCCGAATCCGGCAGCGCGGCGACGCCGCCGGTGTCGGTCGCCGAGCGCAGCAGGTCGCGCAGGAACTGCGGATTGCCGCCGGACCGCTGCGCGACGACCGAGATCACGTGCGGCGGCAGCGGGTGGTCCTTCGTCGCGAGCTCGGCCATGCGCAGCGCGTCCGGCTGCGCCAGCGGCTTGAGCTCGATGCGCGACACGGCCGGCGACTCGGGCGCCGCGTAGCCGGTCGTTCCCGGACGCCGCGCGACGCCGACCAGCCACTTCCGCTCGGACAACTGGCCGACGAGGTGGCCGAGCAGGTCGACCGAGGCCTCGTCCATGTGGTGCGCCTCGTCGATCTCGATCACCGCCGGGCCCGGCAGCGCGGCGGCGAGGAAGGCGCCGACCGTCTCGTTGAGCTTCGCGCGGCGATTCTCGGCGGCGAGCATCTCGACCTCGGGCGACGGCGCGATCTCGAGGTCGAGCGCGGCGCCGATGAGCGCGAGCCACGGCTCGAGGTCGGGCGCGCGCGCGGCGACCTCGTCGCGCAGCTTCGCCTCGACGACCGCGTTCTCGTCGTCGCGGCCGACCTCGAGCACGCCGCGCAGCAGCTCGTGCCAGACCGCGTACGGCGTCGACGACGTGTACGCCTCGCAGGCGGCGCGCAGCTTGCGGTAGCCCATCGCCGCGTCGCGCATCGCCTCGAGCAGCCGCGTCTTCCCGATGCCTGAGTCGCCGACGATCTCGAGGAGCTGACCCGCGCCCGTGCGCGCGCCGCCGAGCGCCTTGCGCACGATGCCGAGCTCGGCGTTGCGGCCGGTGAGCGGCAGTCGCGTCTCGGCGACCGTGCGCGTGCGCGATCCTTTCGCGGGGCCGACCGTCCACGCCTTGACCGGCTCGGCCTTCCCCTTGAGCGCGAACGGCCCGCGCTCCTCGGTCTCGAACAGCGTGTTCGACCGGTCGATGACGTCCGCGGTCGCGAGGATCGAGTCGGGCTCGGCCTTCGCCATGATCCGTGCCGCGAGGTTCACGGCATCGCCCATCACCGTGTAGGTGCGCCGGTACGACGGCCCGATGTCGCCGGCGAAC
>JAKLIE010000492.1 GCA_022709775.1 Pseudomonadota bacterium | reverse complement strand
ATGGGAATCGGTTCCGGGCGGAAGGCGGGGCACCGACCTTATCGCAGGGAGGGCCGCCTCGTCGAGCCCGTTCGCGCGCAGGGGAGCGCGGCATCGCGCGTTCGCGTCCCGGTGCGCGGCGCGCGTCATCGCTTCACGACCGTGCGCTCGATCTCGACGATGCGCCCGACGTCGAACAGCACGACGGTGATCGTGTCGGGGTCCCCGGGGGCGGGCATCCAGGTCCAGCGTGCGAGGCGGCGTCCCTTGCCGGTCGTGAGGTCCGGCGGGCCGATGCGCGCGACCACTTCGCCCTCGCTCATGCCGGCGCGCAGGTGCTTGCGATCGGCGGGATTGCCGGGGCGCGGCGTCTCCGCGCGTCGCGGCCGATCGACGCGTGACGCACGCGCAGGCACCTCGCGTCGGACGACGGACGTGCCGGTCGAAGGCGACGGCGTGACCGAGAGGGGCGCGGTGGCGCCGTCGAAATCGGCCGGCGCCGAGGATGGCCCGCAGGGGCGGTCCTGGTAGCTCGTGGCGCCGTCCGCACCCGAGCACTTGTGGATCGCCGCGCCCGCGGGCAGTGCGTTGCCGATCGCGAGCGCGAGCACCGCGGCCCGCGCGCCGAACGATCGACCGGCCCTCCGTCCGCGAGTCGGAGCGGGCGTCGACGTGCATGTTCCGCACCGGGCACCGAGCGGAGGAAGAGCGCGTTGTTCCACGTCGCGAAAGGGAGGATCGATCGACCGGAGTACGATACGGCTTCGTCTCGCACGCCGCCTTCATCCGCTCGACCGATGGAAACCCGTACGCGCCTCGCCGCCCGCGTTGCCGACATCGCGCCCTTCCACGTGATGGAGGTGCAGACCGCCGCGCGCGCGCTCGAGGCCGCGGGCCGGACCGTCGTCCACATGGAGATCGGCGAGCCCGATTTTCCGACACCCGCGCCGGTCCTCGACGCGGCGCGCGCCGCGCTCGAGGGCGGCGGCATCTACTACACGTCCGCGCTCGGGCTGCCGGAACTCCGCACGGCGATCGCGCGCCATTACGGCGAACGCTACGGCGTCGACGTCTCGCCCGAGCGGGTGATCGTCACGGCGGGTTCGTCGGCGGCGCTGATGCTCGTGACCGCGCTGCTCGTCAACCGCGACGAGCAGGTGCTGATGGCCGACCCCGGCTATCCCTGCAACCGGCACTTCGTGCGCACGCTCGAGGGCGAGCCGGTGGCGATCCCCGTCGGCGCGGACACCCGCTACCAGCTGTCGGCGGACCTGATCGCGCGGCACTGGTCGGCGCGCACGCGCGGCGTGCTGATCGCCACGCCGTCCAATCCGACCGGCACGACGGTCGAGCGCGACGAGATGAGGCGCATCGTCGTCGAGGTCGACGACCGCGGCGGCCGGCTCATCGTCGACGAGATCTACCTCGGGCTCTCGTACGACGTGCCTGCCGGCGAGCAGCCGTCCTCCGCGCTCGCGCTGTCCGACGACGTGTTCGCGATCTCCAGCTTCTCGAAGTACTTCAACATGACCGGCTGGCGACTGGGCTGGGTCGTCGCGCCCGAGCGCCACGTGCGCGACATCGAGAAGCTCGCGCAGAACCTCTACATCTCGCCGCCGACGCTCTCGCAGCGGGCCGCGCTCGCCTGCTTCGAGCCCGGCACGCTCGCCATCCTCGAAGCGCGCCGCGACGAGTTCCGGGCGCGGCGCGACCTCCTCGTGCCGGCGCTGCGCTCCCTGGGTTTCGGCATCCCCGTGATGCCGACCGGCGGCTTCTTCGTCTACGCGGACACGTCGCGCTTCTCGCCCGACAGCCGCGCGTTCTGCCGCGACGTGCTCGAGCGCGCGGGCGTCGCGATCACGCCGGGCATCGACTTCGGGACGCACCGCGCGGCGGAGCACGTGCGCTTCGCCTACACGATCGCGCGCGAGAAGATCGAAGACGGCGTCGCGCGGCTCGCACGCTACCTCGGTGTCGGACACGGCGTCTGACACCGCGGGCTGGCGACGGCGCGTCGCGGCGCGGTCCCTGCCGTGGATCGCCGCCCTCGCGCTGGCCGGCTGCGGGATGGCCGACTACTACTGGCAGGGTGCGGCCGGGCAGCTCGACGTCGTCGCGCGC
>JAKLIE010000491.1 GCA_022709775.1 Pseudomonadota bacterium | reverse complement strand
TTCGCCATGCGTTCTCGAACTACGGCGGCAACCTCGGCACCGGCGGCTCGGTCGCCTACCTGTTCAGGCACCGCGGGCAGATCGTTTTCGCGCCCGGGACGAGCGAGGCCAGGGTGATGGAGGCCGCGATCGACGCGGGCGCCGAGGACGTCATCACGAACGACGACGGCAGCATCGAGGTCGTGACCGGCCCGTACGACTTCATAGCGGTGAAGGACGCCCTCGGCAAGGCCGGCCTCGAGCCCGAGGTCGGCGAGGTCGTGATGAAGGCGCTGAACGAGATCGAGATGGCCGGCGACGACGCGCAGCGCATGCGGAAGCTCATCGACGCCCTCGAGTCGCTCGACGACGTGCAGGAGGTCTACACGTCGGCGGTCCTGGACGAGGCGTGACGGCGCGCATGCCGATGGAGCTCACGACGACGCCGGCGTTCGAGGGGCGTCGCATCGTCCGCTACCTCGGGATCGTGCACGGCGAGGCGATCGTCGGCGCGAACATCTTCCGAGACATGCTGGCCTCGGTGCGCGACGTCGTCGGCGGGCGCGCGGGCGCCTACGAGAACGTGCTGGGCGACGCGCGCGGCAGCGCGCTCGACGAGATGACCGCCGCCGCGGCGAGGCTCGGCGCCAATGCCGTGGTCGGGATCGACCTCGACTACGAGACGCTGGGAACGGGCGGCTCGATGCTGATGGTGACCGCGACCGGCACCGCGGTCGTCGTCGAGTAGCCCGGCCGTGTCCGGCGCGCGCAGACGAATCCTCGGCATCGACCCGGGGCTGCGCATCACCGGCTTCGGCGTCGTCGACGCGACGGGCAGCAGGCTCACCTACGTCGCGAGCGGCGTCGTTCGCACCGGCACCGGGGGCATGCCTGCGCGCCTCGGCGTCATCGTCCGCGACCTCGCGCACGTGATTGCCGAGTTTTCGCCGGCCGAGGTCGTCGTCGAGCAGGTGTTCGTCAACGTCAACCCGACGACGACGCTCGCGCTCGGCCAGGCGCGCGGGGCCGCGATCGCCGCGGCGGTGCTCGCCGGCCTCCCGGTGCACGAGTACACGGCCGGACAGATCAAGCAGGCGGTCGTCGGCGGCGGCCGCGCCGCGAAGGCGCAGGTGCAGTCGATGGTCGGACGGCTGCTCGATCTCCCGGGGCTGCCCTCGCCCGACGCGGCGGACGCACTCGCCGCCGCCGTATGCCACGCGCACGCCACGACCGGCGTCGGCTCCCTCGCGCGCGGCACGACGCGGATGCGCGGCGGGCGCATGCTGCGCATGCCCGGCCGATGAACCTCCAGGGGCGCGGCGCCCCCTCGGGTGGAGGTGCGCGCAGCGAGCATCGCGGGGGGCTCGCCCGGCGACCCGCTGCGCTCGTCCTCGACATGGACGGCACGCTGCTCGACACCGAGCCGCTGGCCGCGCGCGCCTGGGGCGATGCGGCCGCGGCGCTCGGCCTTCCCTTCGATCCCGAACTGCCGATCCGGCTGATCGGCCGCGGCTTCTCCGACTGCCGCGCGCTGATCGTCGAGCACCACGGCGACGACTACCCGACCGACCGCCTGATGTCGCGCTGGCACGCCGCGTACGACGCGATCGTCGAGCGCGAGGGGCTCGTCCTCAAGCCCGGCGTCGAGGCGCTGTTCGAATGGCTCGACGCCGAGGGCATCGCCCGTGCGGTCGCGACGTCGACGCGGCGCGCCCGCGCGCTCGCGAAGCTCGAACAGGTCGCACTCGCGCCCCGCCTGCACGCGCTCGTGGGCGGCGACGAGGTCGAGCGCGGCAAGCCCGCGCCCGACATCTTCCTCGCGGCGGCCGCGCGGCTGGGGGTCTCGCCGTCGGCATGCGTCGTCCTCGAAGATTCGGACGCGGGCGCACTGGGCGCGATCGCCGCCGGCATGATCCCGATCGTGATTCCCGACCTGAAGCCGCCGTCGTCCGACGTCCTGCGGTCAAAGCCGCTCGTCGTCGAGTCGATCCACGCGGCGCTCGCGCTCCTCGCCGCGCTGCCGCGCTGACGGGGGTGGGGGGGGGTGACATCCCCCCGAGGCGAACTTCGTTCGCCCCCCCCGAGGGGGCGCGGCGCGCTTGGGGCGGCCCGGCGCGCGCCGATCC
>JAKLIE010000490.1 GCA_022709775.1 Pseudomonadota bacterium | reverse complement strand
GCGCGCTTCGCGACGCGGGTCTCGACGCCGACTTCGTGCAGGACAACCACTCGCGCTCGGCGCGCGGCGTCCTGCGCGGCCTCCACTACCAGATCCGGCATCCGCAGGGAAAGCTCGTGCGCGTCGTCGCGGGCGAGGTGTTCGACGTCGCCGTCGACCTGCGCCGCGGCTCGCCCACGCTCGGCCGCCACGTCGCGGTCACGCTGTCGGAGGAGAACAGGCGCATGCTGTGGGTGCCGCCGGGTTTCGCGCACGGCTTCCGCGTGACCTCCGAGTCGGCGGACTTCCTCTACAAGACGACCGACTACTGGTACCCGGAGCACGAGCGCACGCTCCTGTGGAGCGATCCCGCGCTCGGCATCGCCTGGCCCGTCGACAGCGCGCCGCTGGTCGCCGCGAAGGACGCGGCCGGGACGCCGCTCGCGAAGGCCGAGCTCTACGACTGACCGCATGGCCGCGATCCTCGTGACCGGCGCGGCCGGGCAACTGGGCTACGAGCTCGTTCGCGCCCTCTCGCCGCTGGGGGAGGTCGTGGGCGTCGACCGCTCGCAGCTCGACCTCGCCGATGCGTCGGCGATCGTCGCGACGGTGCGCCGAGCGAAGCCGGCGCTGATCGTGAACGCGGGCGCCTACACGGCCGTCGACCTGGCCGAGCGGGAGATCGCGCTCGCGGAGGCCGTCAACGGCGTCGCGCCGGGGGTGCTGGCCGACGAGGCGAAGCGGGCCGGCGCGGTGCTCGTCCACTATTCGACCGACTACGTGTTCGACGGGAACGCGAGCGCGCCGTACGACGAAGATGCGCCCGCGCGTCCGCGTTCGTCCTACGGCCGCTCGAAGCTCGCGGGCGAGCGGGCGGTCGCGGCGAGCGGCGCGCACGCGCTGGTGTTCCGGACGAGCTGGGTCTACGGACGTCGCGGCCGGAATTTCCTGCTGACGATGCAGCGGCTCGCGCGCGAGCGTGCGGAGATTCGCGTGGTCGACGACCAGGTCGGCGTGCCGAACTGGTGCCGCGAGCTCGCGCGCGCCACAGCGCGCATCGCCTCGCGCGGGCTTCCCTGGCTCGCCGAGCGCAGCGGCCTGTATCACATGAGTGCCGCGGGCCCGACGACGTGGTACGGTTTCGCCCGGGCGATCCTCGCCGACGTCGCGTCGGTGCGTGTCGTGCCGATCGCGACCGCGGACTACCCCACGCCGGCGGCACGACCGGCCTACGGTGTGCTCGGCACCGCGCGATTCGAACGGACGTTCGGGTTCGCGCTGCCCGACTGGCGAACCTCGCTCGCCGAATGCCTCGCGTCCGATGCGGACCCGGGCGCGGTCGGCGGATGAGGGGGCCGGTGCGTTGATGCTTCGACGCGACGTCGCCTGACGCGGCGCGCGGAAGTCCTTTTCGGAGGCAATCGGATGACGATGCGATTCGTTGTCGCCGCGCTCGCGGCGATGCTGGCGGTTCCCGGCCACGCGGCGG
Organism: Pseudomonadota bacterium; assembly: GCA_022709775.1. The sequence continues at coordinate 642 of JAKLIE010000490.1, read as the reverse complement.
AGCCGGTCACGCGCATGGCCGGCGCGCAGTACCGCCCCGCGGCGACGCCCCTCAAGGCGGCGGTTTCCGCGCGCATGCGGGTGGAGACCACGGCGACCTCGCGCCGCGTCGAGCTCGCGACGCCGACCTCGGCCGAGCGCGCGAAGCTGGTCGAGCTCAATCGCAACGCCGGTTCCGTCCATGGGGCGCCCGGGCGTCCCCGGTTCATCGGCTTCGGCCGCGACGTCGCAGCGGGCGACCGGCGCATCGACCTCTCGAAGCTCGCATGGACGACGCTCGAGGACGGCGACCGCACCGCGCGCATCGAGGTCGCTACGCCGAGCGCCGCGGGCATGCGCGTCGCCGTGCGGCTGGCGCAGGCGACGCCGGGCCTCTCGGTTCGCTTCGCTGCGGCCTCCGCTTCCGACGCGATCGAATCGGTGTCGGCCGCCACGATCGCGCAGGCCACCGCCCGCTTCGGCGAGTACTGGTCGCCGGTGATCGACGGTGCGCGGATGGCGATCGAGATCGAGGCGAAGGCGGGCACGCCGCTCGCGGGCGTGACGCTCGAGATCGCGCGCCTGTCGCACCTGGTCGCGGGCGCCGCGGCGTCGGCGCGCGACGAAGTGAAGCTCCTGCAGGACGTCGGCGACTCGTGGTCGT
>JAKLIE010000049.1 GCA_022709775.1 Pseudomonadota bacterium | reverse complement strand
AGTCCGGCCACGGCGCAGGCGATGTTCGGAATCGTGTGGATCCAGTGGTACTCGTCGAGCCGCGGCCGCAGCTCGTCGAGGACGCCCCGCCACTCCCCGTGCCTCCGGCACGCGTCGAGCGTCGACTCGACGATCCGCGCGAACGCGCCGTCCGCGCGCACGAACCGCAGCCCCTCGCGAAGCAGCGCGGCGATCGGACGTCCGGAGAAGGCGAGGCTCGTGAGGACGGCGGCGTAGATCGCTCCGTCCATGCCCTCGCGGTAGTGGGAAATGACGGCATCGCGGAACGCCAGCTCGGCAGCCGTCTCCGGATCGAGCGGAGCGAGCAGGCCGTGGATCTCGGTGCGCATCTGGCCCCCCACCCACGCGCCGCACGGGTTCCTCGCCCAGCGGCTCTCCGGCGGCAGGGTGCCTGCCTTGACGTTCTCGATCGCCGACCACTCCGCCGTGAACGCGAGCGGAAGGTGGCTCACCCACTCGAACGCCAAGTCGGCGCTCGTGAACTCCGCCCCGCGCTCGTCGAGCGCGTGGAGAACGAGGATCGGATAGGCCGTGTCGTCGTTCTCGACCTTGGGCGGAACGAGATACCCGGTGACCTCTCCGTGGGCGCGCCGGATCGCCTCGCTCGTCCAACCCTCGACGGGGTCGCCCAGCGCGGTGCCAATGCACTTGCCAAGCCACGCGCCACGGACGCGGTCGACGTAGTCGGCCGGGAGCCCCGAAGGCGACGCCGCGCGAGGCCGCGCCCCCGCGGGGGTCCTAGCTCTGTAGTCAGCCCACGTCTCCGGCTCGCCCCGTCGCACGGCGGGAAGTCGAGCGGCGATCTCGACGTTCACCCGAGCGAGCGCCGCAGCGAGCGCGCTCCAATCTTGGCGCTCGTACGCAGCCGCGGCATCGACGAGCAGGCGCCGCGCGCCCGCCATCTCGGCGCCCAGGTTCTCCATCGCCTCGACGGCGGCCCGCCCGGGATACACGACGACGCCCGACGCCGTCTCCACCCGCCACCTCGCCGCGATCTCCGCCGCCCACGCCTCCCGTGCCGTCATGCCGCCTCCCGCTAGACGTCTCCCGCCAGCCACTCGACCACGTCGAGGACGTCGATCGCCGTTTTGCCCCGACGCTTGGCGTCGAGGAAGGCGATCTGGCACGCCGGGCACGCGGACACGAGCAAGTCGGCGCCGGTCGCGATCGCCTCTTCGAGCCGCGTCCCCTCGTTCTCGATCGCCATCGGCTCGTACCCGTAGCGGACGAAGCCGCCATTGCCGCAGCAGAACGACCTCGCCTTCGTCCGGGTCATCTCGACGCGCTTCACCCCGGGCACGGCATCGACGGCGCGGCGCGGCGCTTCGTAGATCCCCAGACCCCGTCCGAGGTTGCAGGGATCGTGGTACGTGACGATCCGCGACTGCTTGCGGAACCGCAGCCCCGCGGCGAGTCGCTCGGTCAGGATCTCGGTCACGTGCAGGACCTCGAACGGAAGCGGGCGCCCCAGGAGTTCGGGACCCGCGTTGCGGAACATCGAGAGGCAGCCCGGGCAGGCGAAGGCGACGCGCGTCGCGCCCGTCTTCTCGATCTCGGCGACGTTCCTCTCCAGAGCGGCCCGCGCCGCGTCGAGGTCGCCGGCGACGTGCGACGGATGCCCGCAGCAGGTCTCGTCCGCCAAGAGGCCGAAGTCGACGTCGGCCGCCTCGAGGAGGCGGTAGGCGCCACGCGCGATCCCCCGCCGCAGGTACGACGGCGTGCAGCCGACGAACAGCGCGGTGTCCGCCTTGCGGCCGACCCGCTCGGTGCCGGGAGCCCAGTCGAGGCGCTTCGCGCCTGCCTGGCCGTACGGGTTCCCCTCTTTCCCCGCGGCCCGCGCCGCGTCGGCCAGTTCGTTCGGCACGAGGCCGCGCTCCGCAAGCTCGACCTTCATCGCGCGGTAGATGTCGAGGAGGTCGAGGTACTTGAAGCACTGCTCTTCACACGCCCCGCACTCGGTGCAGGCGTAGACGCGCTGCGCGACGTCGCCGTCGTAGTCGAGGGCTTCGTCCACGAGGGCGCGGGCGATCGCCAGTTTGCCGCGCGCTCCGTACGACTCCATGCCGTACGTCACGTGGGACGGGCAGATCTTCGCCTGACTCCCGACCTCGTGGTCGAAGCAGAAGCCGCAGCGCAGGCAGCTGTAGATCTGATTCTTGTACTCGGCGAGCGTCATCGCGCCCCCTCCTCCACGAACAGGCCAGGATTGAGAATCCCCTTTGGGTCAAGCATCCGTTTGGTCGATCGCAGGAGTTCGTACGTCGTCCCGAGCTTGGGGAAGATGACGGGCGAGATCCCCGCGCCGAGACCGCCCGGGCTCATGCGCCCCTCCGTGAACATCCGCTCGGCCACCTCGCCTCGCAGGCGCATCCCGTACTCCCACGCGTCCTTGCGCCGCTCGTCGTACAGCGTGTCGATCCAGAGGTACGCGCCGTTCCGAGCGAAGTACGCGTCGACGCCCTTGACGCGGATGCCGAACTGCGCGAACTCCGCCTCGCGTTCGCCCTTCATCGTCCGGAAGAGCGCCACGGCGTCGGCGAGTCCGGGCGTCGACACGAACCCGGCCACTTCCGGACAGAAGAACGGCCGATCGCTGTAGTAGGCGCTCGGGCCCGTGTTGCGGAGCCACGAGTACATGTGCTCTTGCCAGTAGTGGCGCGTCCCCTCGGCCGGGCGCGCGCGCCCGCCGTGCGACTCGGCGATCGCTTCGGCTTCCGCCATCCGGACCCGCGCGGTCGCGTCGCGGTCTCGCACGATCAGGTGCAGGAACGCGTCGCCGTCCTCGCCCTGCGGCTTCGGCCCGCCGAACAGGCCGACGAGGAACGTCGCCGCTCCCCGCCCCTGGATCCCGGCCGCCGCGGCGATGAGGTCGCGATAGTCGTCGTAGGCCGCGAACCGGAAGAGCTCCGTCTCCGGCGCGCGGCGGATCCGGTACACGACGCGCGTGATCACGCCGAGGATCCCATAGGAGCCGATGAAGAGCCCGGCGAAGTCGGGACCGTTCGCGTTGCGCTCGATCGGCTCCGACCTCGGGTTGGCCCACGAGCCGGTGCGAACGACGTCGCCGTTCGCGAGGACGACCTCCAGCGCGAGGACGTGGTCGCCGGTCATCCCGTACTCGGTCGCCCCGTGAGGGATGGCGTTCACCGCCACCGTCCCGCCGATCGTGCACGAGAACAGACCGCCGCCCCCGGGGACGCCCAACTCCCAGCCGACGCGCCGCAGATCGGCGTCGATGCCGTGCCAGATCGCACCCGCCTGCACGTCGACGTAGCCGGCTCGGATGTCGATCCGCTCGATGCGGTTCAGCCGCGTCATCTCCAGCAGGATGACGCCGTCCTTCACGCCCGAGCCGAGGAAGGTCGTCGCCCGCCCGCGCGTGTAGACCGCGTGACCGCGCTCGTTCGCCCAACGGAGGACGGACGACACTTCCTCCGTCGAACCGGGCCGGACCACGATGGCGGGAATCCCCGCGGGATCCGGGCCGCAGTCTCGCGAGTAGCAGAGCCGGTCGACGAATCGGTCGGAGACGTTCTCCTCGCCGACGATGCGCGCCATCGCTCCTCTCAGATCTTCATGCATATCGTTCACCCACTCTCTTCGCTTCCGCCAGCAACGACGGCTCGTCCACGGTCAGGATCTCCCTTTCCTTCATCACCAGCCGCCCGTTGATCACGACGGACTCCACGTCGTCGGCGCGAGCGCAGTACACGAGCGACGGCACGATCTCGTCGGTCAGGCGGAACAGGTGGGCGCCGCCGAGTTGGATCAGCGCGACGTCGGCCAGCCGCCCGGGGTCGATCGTCCCGGCGTCGATCCGACACGCGCGCGCGCCTCCTTCGGTCGCGAACCGGAACGCGTCCCGGGCGCCGAGCGCCGTCGGATCCTGGGCCGCGACCTTCTGGAGGAGCGCCGCGGCGCGCATCTCCTCGAACGGGTCGAGGAGGTCGTTCGACGCCGCGCCGTCCGTCCCCAGCGCGACCGTAGCTCCGGCTCGCTGGAGCGCGACGATCGGGGCGATCCCGCTGCCGAGCTTCATGTTGCTCTTCGGGTTGTAGATCGCCGCGACGCCGCGCCTCGCCGCAAGCTCGATCTCCTCCTCCGTCAAGTGGACGCAGTGCGCGGCCGTGATCGGCCGCGACAGGAAGCCGATCGAATCGAGGAACGCGAGCGGCGTCCTCCCCGTCGTTCGGACCGACTGCTCGACCTCCCACGCCGTCTCCGAGACGTGGGTCTGGATGCCGAGATCGTGCGCGCCCGCCTGTTCCTGAATGAACCGCAAGAGCTCGTCGCTCGACGTGAACGGCGCCGACGGGCCGAGGAACACCGTGACGAGCGGACTCTCCTTCGGGACGCGATGCCACGTCTCAATCAGCCGCAGCACGTCCTCCTTCGTCCGTTCGAGAGGCAGCATGAGATCGTCCGGCACCCAGCGGTCCACGAGTTCCATCGCCGCGACGCCGCGGATGCCCACGTCGAGCCAGGTCGAGATCACGCCCTCGAGGTCCATGTCCATGTCGACGAACGTCGTGATTCCGCTCCGAACCATCTCGATCGCCGCGACCGCCGACCACAGGCGACCGATCTCCGTCTCCCCGCCGTGCCAGGCACGGTCGAGGACGCGGCGCACGAACGGGAACGTCACCTCTTCGCACCACTCGACGAGCGGCAGGTCGTCGCGCCGCCCCTTCAGCATCGACTGGTACAGGTGCGTGTGCGCGTTGACGAATCCAGGGACGACCGCGCGACCGCGCCCGTCCAGCACGTTCGCTCCCGCCGCCCGGCGCACGTCGACGCGCCCCACCTGCACGATGCGGTCTCCCTCAATGAGGACGTCAACGCCGCGTTCGACCCGGTCCGCATCGCGGACCACGTACGAGGCCGCCTGAATGAGGATCACGTTCCCCTCCTCCATCGCAACGCGCCGGTGGGGCAGACCGACACGCACAACCCGCACGAGCGACACTCGTTTCCGGCGCCCGCCGGGCTCTGCCTCGCGGCGTACGGGCAGACCTTCACGCAGGCGGAGCACCGCGTACACGCCGCCTCGCTCCACTCCATCGCGTCGGCCTCGTCTGCCGCGGCGAGTGCGCCCACCGCCTCGCGGACCGACGCGAACCCCAGCTCGCCCAGGCGCGCGTCCAGACGCTCTCGCAGGCGCGCGAGCAGCTCGAGCCCCTCGATGAGCGGCGCGCTGCACAGCCCGACCGCGCTCGCTCCGGCCATCAGCATCTCGATTGCCGCGTCGGCGTCTCGGACGCCTCCAGTGCCGACGACCGGGGCGCCGACCTCTCGATGGAGGCGCGACACGGCGTGGAGCGCCAGCGGCAGGATCCCTGGACCCGACCACCACGCCGCGTCCGCGCCGAGGAGCGGGCGCCGTCGCTCGAGGTCGATACGGAGGGCCGGACCGACCGAGTCGATCGCCGTGAGCGCGCTCGCTCCCTCCTCGACGCAGCGCCGAGCTGTCTCCAGGAGGCTACATCCGTTTGCGCTCAGCTTGGCGAACACGGGGATCCGCACCCGCTCGACCGCGGCGCGGACCATGCCCGGAAGGGCGGACTCGTCGTAGGAGACCACCTCGAGCGCGTCGGCGCCGGCGCGCTCGAGCGCCCCCGCAAGCGCGGCCACGTCGTCCGCGGCCAGACCGACGCTCGCGATCACGCGCGCTCCGCCGTCCTTCGCGCTCGGCAGCTCGCGCTCGACCCACTGCCACGGATCGAGGTCCGACCAGCGCTCGACGTTCAGGACTCCTTCGCGTTCCGCCGCAATGTGCGGCCGCGGCGAGCACGCCGCCCGGCGGCTGATCGTCTTCGTGACGACCGCGGCGGCTCCCGCCCGGTGCGCGCGCAGGACGGCCGCGCCGTTCCAGGAAAGCGGCCCGGAGGCGAGGATCAACGGGTGTTCGAGCTCGAGCCCACCGAGGGCCGTCCGAAGGTCAACCATGCGTCTCTCCCGCCCAGAGGCGCGCAGCCTCGCGCCGCGCCGCCGTCCTGACCGTCTGCTCGTCCATCGACTCGACCACGCCGTGGCGGAAGAGCACGCGTCCGCCGGCGATCGTGAGAGCCACGTCTCCGCGCCCGCGGAAGAGGACGATCTGGTCGGCCGCGTTCTCCGTCGTGAGCGGCGTGTCGCCCGAAGCGGCGATCCCGATGAGGTCGGCCGGCAGGCCCATGGCGAGCTTCCCGCACTCAGGGAACCCGATCGCCGCGCCGCCCCACGCGGTCGCCATCGCGAGCACCGTTCGCGCCGGCATCACGGACGCGTCGCGCGCCGCCGCCTTGTGGAGGAGGAACGCGCCGCGCATGACCTCGAAGGGGTCGTTGATGTACCCATCGGTCCCCAGTCCGGGCCGCAGGCCGCGTTCGATCATCGCGGGCACCGGCGCGATCCCGCCGCCGACCTCGCAGTTCGACAGCGGCATGTGCGCGACGCGGACGCCGCGGCGGGCGAGCCGTCCTACCTCGCTCGCGGTCACCGCCACGGCCTGCGATGCGAGGACGCGCTCTCCCCACAGACCGAGCCGCTCGTACCAGGCCACCGGGCGCACGCCGTGGCGCCGCATGCACTCGGCCGGCTCGTACAGGCTCTCGGACAGGTGGAGGTGGAGATCGCAGTCCGCGCGCCTCGCGCTCTCGATAGCCAGCGTCACGAACGGCGCCGAGCAGGTGAAGGTCGTGTGCAGGCACTGCATCCCTCGGACGAGCCCGCCGCGCTCCCGCGCGCTCGCGAACCGCTCGTTCTCCTCCAGGGCGGCGCGCCCCACATCGGAGCCGTGCCGCTCCGACGCCTCGAGGCAGAGGACGCCGCGCAACCCGGCCGCTTCTACGATGTTCGCTTCGACGTCGAGGATGCCCGGCTTCGCGAGCGGAGCCTCGAGGACGTCGCAGAAGGACGTGTAGCCCGAGCGGATCATGTCGAGACACGCGAGAGCCGTCGCCGCAGCGATCATGTCGGCGTCGAGGCGATCCTCGACAAGCGGCCACCAGAACTCGGAAAGGAACTTGTCGAAGCTCCCCGGCGCCTCGCCTGGCGCCGGGATGCCGTGCGACAAGAGGCCGTAGGCGTGAAGATGCGCGTTGACGAACCCGGGCAAGAGCACGAGATCGCGCGCGTCGAGGATCTCGGCATCCGGCGCTCCCGCGCGCAGGGCCGAGTTGGGTCCGACGGCGGCGATTCGCGCGCCGTCGACGAGCACGCCCCAATCGAGGCGCAGCGTCTCCTCCGCCCCTGCCAAGAGCCCTCCACCGAGCACAAGTCGTCTGGTCATCCGTCGCTCCCCCACAGCGCGCGGCTCGGCTCCCGAAGGCCGAGGCGCGCGAGCGTCGCCTGCGTCGGCCAGCCGCGCGCGCTGTCCCATCCCCGCAGGGCGTAGTACTCATCGAGCAGCTCCTCGGCGTGCGCCACGTGACCGCGTGCACCGCGCGCCGGCGACGGCTCGCGCGTGAGCCGGGCGGGCAGCCGGTCGTCGGCGCGTGTGATCCCCAGGCGCGCGTTGTAGGCGCGCGTCAGGCTGACGATCCGCTCGCCGATCGCGCGGAGTTCCGCTTCGTCGATGTCCCACCCGGTGGCCGCCGCGACGCCGGCCGCGATCTCCGGCCAGTAGATCTCGGCCATCACGAACGTGCCGCCGGACTTGCAGACGCCGACCGAGTCGACGACGGCGCCGAAGTCCTCGCCGTCCTTCACGAGGAGCGCCTTGTACCGCGTCGCGTGCGGATCCGCCATCTCCGGAAGGTAGCGCGCCCCGTACCGCCGCTCGACCTCGTCAGGACTCCCCGTCTCATCGATCGTCGGAAAAGCCTTCAGGTGGTCGGCGCCGCGGCTCGAGGTGATGTGCGCGAGCCCCATCGACTGCTGTGCGCGCCCGTCCTGCGCCGGGATCTCCATCCCTTTGACCTCCATGGCGAACGGCGCCGCCGCCGGCCCGATGGCCGACGCCGCCCGCCGGACTCCGCCGGCGAGGAGGTCGCCGATTCCCTCGCGCGCGGCGATCGCCTCGAGCAGGCCAAGGATGGTCGGCTCGTGGCCCCAGCTCCCGTCGAGCCCGCCGAGATCGGAGGCCGAGAGGATCCCGCGCTCGACCAACTCCATCGCGAAGCCGATGACGCGGCCGGCCGAGATCGTGTCGAGCCCGAGGCGGTCACAGCGGTCGCTCGCGTACAGGATGAGCTCGAGGTCCGCATTCCCGAGGCCGGCGCCAAAGGAGTTGAGCGTTTCGTACTCCACGCTCGACGTCTCGACCCCGGCGAATCGCCCGCTCGCGATCCGGTAGACCTTGTCGCAGCGCACGGGGCAGGCAAAGCAGCCCGTGTCGCGGACGAAGTACTCGCGCAGCGCCTCGCCGCCGATCGCCTCCGCCTGGGCGAACTCGCCGTCCTGGAAGTTGCGCGTCGGGAAGCGGCCAATCTCGTTCACCACGCGGACGAGCCCCGGCGTCCCGAAGCGCGCGCACGACGGGAACATGGCGTTGCCGCGAATGCGCCCGTGCATCGCCTTGGCCAGCAGGGCGAACGCCCGCGGCTCGGCGAGCGGGACGCTTCGCCGACCCTCGACCGCGATCGCCTTGAGCCGCTTCGAGCCCATCACCGCTCCGAGGCCGGCGCGTCCGAAGCTGCGGTTCGGCGTGGCCTGGATCGACGCGAACGCCACCGCGCGCTCCCCGGCCGGGCCGATCGAGGCCACGTGCAGGCCGGGCGCGTCATAGCGCCGCCGGAGAGCGGCTTCCGTCTCGACGGTGTCGAGCCCCC
>JAKLIE010000489.1 GCA_022709775.1 Pseudomonadota bacterium | reverse complement strand
GGCGGTCGTGACGAAGACCGCGATCGAGCCGGTCTGGTGGCTGCCGGGCGTCGCGAAGCGCTTCGGCGTCGTCGAAGGAGACCTGCGCCGCGTGCTGTTCGAGGAGACCGGCGGCATGTACCCGGAACTCGTCACGCGCGGCGATCTCGAGGTGTTCCTGCCGCCGATCGGCGGGCAGACCGCGTACGTGTTCGGCGATCCGAAGCATCTCGCCGATCCCTCGGTCACGCTCACCGCGCGCGTGCACGACGAGTGCAACGGCTCCGACGTGTTCGGATCCGACATCTGCACCTGCCGCCCCTACCTCACGCACGCGATCGAGGAGTGCATCCGCGGCGCGCAGGCCGGCGGCGTCGGGCTGGTCGTCTACTGCCGCAAGGAGGGGCGGGCGCTCGGCGAGGTGACGAAGTTCCTGGTCTACAACGCACGCAAGCGGCAGGAAGGCGGCGACTCGGCATCGAACTATTTCCTGCGGACCGAATGCGTCGCGGGCGTGCAGGACATGCGGTTCCAGGAGCTGATGCCCGACGTGCTGCACTGGTTCGGCATCCGGCGCATCCACCGGCTCGTCTCGATGAGCAACATGAAGTACGACGCGATCGTCGGCGGCGGCATCGACGTCGACGAGCGCGTGCCGATTCCCGACGAGCTCGTGCCGGCCGACGCGCGCGTCGAGATCGATGCGAAGATGGCCGCGGGCTACTTCACCGAGGGGGCGAAGCCGGACGCGGAGCGCCTGAAGACGACGAGGGGCCGGGAGCTGTGACGGCGGCCGTCGGAGAGTCGCTCGCGCCGGACCTGGCGAGGCTGCGCGATCCCGCGACGATCCGCGAGCGCTGCGGCAACGTGCTCGCCGCCGCCGACGAGGGGCGCACGGCGCATCTCGCCGTCGACCGGTCGAAGCTCGACGCGTGCGCCGCGATCGTCGCGGACGTGACGCGTCGCCGCTACCCTTCGCTCGCGATCCCGTACCACAGCCGCTGGCGCCACTTCGAGGCGGGGGGCATCGACCGCGGCGCGGAGCTCGACCGTGCGCTCGCGGGCCGCAGCGCGACCGAAGCCGCGCTCGCGCGCATCGACCTCGCGATCGCGAGCGTTCTGCTCGACGCGGGTGCGGGCGCGCGATGGTCGTATCTCGAACGCGAGACCGGCGGACGCTACGCACGGTCCGAAGGGCTCGGCGTCGCGAGCTTCCGCGCGTTCATGGCGGGCGCGTTCTCGTCGACGCCGGGCGATCCGTGTCGCGTCGACGCGGCGGCGCTCGGCGGGTTCGACGGCCCCCGGCTGGCACGCATCTTCCAGGCGGGCGACACGAACCCGATCGTCGGACTCGACGGTCGCGCCTCGCTGCTTCGGCGTCTCGCTGCCGCGGTCGGCGACCGGCCGTCGGCGCCGTTCCGGAGGCTGATCGAGCGTCGCGGCGACGTCGCGGCTGCCGAGATCCTCGCGGTGCTGCTCGAACGCACCAGCGCGATCTGGCCGAACGGTCTCGTCCTCGACGGCGCCGCGCTCGGCGACGTCTGGCCGCATCCGCGCGCGGGCGGACGCGGCCCTGCGGCCGGCTACGTGCCGTTCCACAAGCTGTCGCAGTGGCTCGCCTATTCGCTTTTCGAGCCGTTCGAGCGCGCCGGGCATCGCGTCGTCGACCGGGATGCGCTCACCGCGCTGCCCGAGTACCGCAATGGCGGGCTGCTGCTCGACGCCGGCGTTCTCGCGCTGCGCGATCCGTCCGACGCGACGCGCCGCCACGCGGTCGGCAGCGAGCTCGTCGTCGAGTGGCGCGCGCTCACCGTCGCGCTGGTCGACGAGCTCGCCGTGCACGTGCGCTCGCGGCTCGGGCGCCGGGACCTGCCGCTCGCCTGCGTCCTCGAGGGGGGTACGTGGGCGGCGGGGCGCGAAACGGCGGCGAAGCTGCGCGGCGGCGAGCCGCCGCTCGCGATCGAAAGCGATGGAACCGTCTTCTAGGAGCCCGACCCCGGGAGCAGCCCGATGACCGACAACGTCCGCCTGTTCGACCACCCGCTCGTCCAGCACAAGCTCACGCTGCTGCGCAAGAAGGAGACGAGCACGACCTCGTTCCGGCGCCTGCTGAACGAGATCGGCTCGCTGATGGCCTACGAGGTCACGCGCGACATG